>NZ_JBICXE010000039.1:0-76007 GCF_043200155.1 Streptomyces sp. NPDC048473 | reverse complement strand
TGCTCTCCCAGGCCCCTTACCGCACAACGGACATGACGCCACGTCACTCACGAGACCGGCGAACCGGACCAATCCCAATCACGCAATGCCCCTGCTTCGCCAGCGGAGAGTTGTGCGACTTGCACTCGCCGCCTGAGACTCAATGAAGGAAACATCATGTCCACACCCTCTGGTGCCGCCGTCGAAGGGCTGTTGCTCCCCGCTGAGCGGGCGCGCCGCAGCGGGGCCTACCTCGGTATGGTCCTCGCAGTGATGCTCTGCCTGGCGATCCTCGAAGGCGTATCGGTATTTGTGGGCGGCGTGCTGATCGCGGGTGATGACATGGGAACTATGGGCTCGCCGGGCATCGGCGGATATGTGGGACTGCCGGTGATCGCAGCAGTAGTGAGCCTGCCGCTGTTCGCGCTTGCGTGGCGACAACCGGCCCTGCGCATCGATCCAACGGGCATCAGCAAGGTGCGGCGTCGCGGAACGGAGACCGTGCCGTGGGCTGATATCGAGAAGGTTCAGTTCACGACGAAGCGGAGCGTCCTGGTGCTGGTGATGAAGGCAGGCTCCCGCCCGGGGAAGCCGAACGCCGTTGGCGGGCCGACGGTGGCTGTGCCCTACTACTCGCTCGGAAACTCCCTCTGGCGCCGACGGAGGCCGGCTCACCATGACTTGATCGTTGACGCAGTCGAGCGGTTCGCCCCGGGAAAGTACACCGCCGTGTCCTGGCACCTGGGCGAGGGCGGCGCGAAAGGAGCGGGCGCCTCGGTGTAGTCGAAGTATGCGCAGTTCGGGGATCGGCGTCCCGTCTCACCGAAGATTGAGTACCGGAGCGCCGTGCACAGACTCGCGTGCGCCGCGTGGACATGTAACCCGCCGACGCCGAGCCGCGCGGCCAGCTGGACAAGTCCCTCCCCCGCCGCCGGGAACGGTCGGACTGCATTGACATCCCTGCGGACGGCACGAGCGCGCTCCAGCACGAGCCGGATGGCTCGGAGCTGGACGGCGAGACCTTCGAGGGCGCCTGACCCGCTCAGGACGCACGCCTCCTTCGTGACGTACCACTGAGAGCGTCGGAGGGGGCCGGCCCGTGATCGGGCTGGCCCCCTCCTCCGTTCTGCGGTGACCCGCTCAGTCCAGGTCCGTCGGCAGCCAGCCCGTCTGGATCAGGGAAGGCGCGCTGCGGCGGGAGACGAACAGGCCGCGGCCCGGCGGAAGGGGGCGGGCCTTCACATCGCCGAGGAGTTCGCCCTCACCGGGGTGACCGGACAGGACGACGCCCTGCGCGCCGAGTTCCTTGAAGCGCTGGACGAAGGGCTCGTACGAGGAGCGGCCGGCCCCCGCGCTGCTGCGCGCGATGATGAAGTTGACCCCCGCGTCGCGGGCGTAGGGCAGGTTGTCGACCAGCTGTGCCATGGGGTTTCCGGAGGACGTCGCGACCAGGTCGTAGTCGTCGACGATGATGAAGGCCCGGGGCCCTCTCCACCAGCTGCGCGTGCGCAACTGCTGCGGTGTCACATCCGTCCCGGGGATGCGGCTGCTGATGAGGGTGTTCATGTCGTTGAGGTACTTGTCGAACGCGTTCTGAGTCGTCGCGTATCCGACCAGGTACGGCTCGGGCACGCACTCCAGCAGGCTGCGCCGGTAGTCACCGACGCAGATCAACGCCTCCTCCGGGGTGTACCGCTCGGTGATCTGCTTGATGAGCAGCCGCAGCAGGGCGGTCTTCCCGGACTCCGACTCACCGAAGACCGCGAACAGCGGATCGGTGTCGAAGTCGACGAAGACCGGGGCGAGGTTCATCTCGTCGATGCCGATCGCGAGACCGCCGCGCGCTTGTTCGGGGCCGCTCGGCAGCTCACGCGCGGACAGCATCCTGGGCAGCATGCGGACCTGCGGGGCGTGCGGGCCGGGCCAGTTGTCGGCCGAGGCCCGGACGAAGGCGGCGGTGGCCTCGGACAGGTTGTCGCCGGCGCCCGCGGAATCGTCGATGCGCGGCAGCCCGCCCATGAAATGCAGCTTCTCCGCCGTCAGGCCGCGGCCCGGTGTGCCGACGGGGACGTTCACCGCTACCTTGCGGTCCAGTTCGGAGTCGGTCGGGTCGCCGAGGCGCAGCTCCAGCCGGTTGAGCAACTGGTCCTTGAGCGCCGCCCGCATCTCCATGTACCGGGCAACGGTGGCGATCAGGTGCACGCCCAGGCCCAGGCCCCGGGCAGCGATGTCGGCGACGACGGGCTCCAGGAACTCGTAGTCCGTCTTGAAGGACTGCCAGCCGTCGATGACCAGGAAGACGTCGCCCCACGGCTCGCCCGGCAGCCGGCCGGCGGCGCGAAGCTGGCGGTATGTGGTGATCGAGTCGATGTTGTTGTCCCGGAAGAACTCCTCGCGCCGATTGAGGATCCCCGAAACCTCGGCGACCGTGCGGCGGATCTTCTCCGGGTCGAGCCGGGAGGCCACCCCACCGACGTGAGGCAGACCTTCGACGGCGATCATGCCGCCGCCGCCGAAGTCCATTCCGTAGAACTGCACTTCGTGCGGCGTGTGCGTGAGGGCGAAGGAGCCGATGAGGGCACGCAGGAGGGTGGATTTGCCGGAGCGGGGGCCGCCGACGATCAGCATGTGGCCGGCGGCGCCGGAGAAGTCCCGCACCAGGGAGTCGCGCCGCTGCTCGAAGGGCTTGTCCACCAGACCGAAGGGAACGACCAGAGCGCCGTTCTGTGCGTACTGCGGGGAGTGGAGTCCGCGCTCGGGCGTCACCGCCAGCGGGGGCAGCATCTGATCGAGGGAAGGGGCTTCGGTGAGAGGCGGCAGCCACACCTGATGGGCGAGGGGCCCCTGGCCCTCCAAGCGGCGTGCGATGACATCGAGAACGGTGTCCGCCAGCGCATCGTCAGTTCTCTGTCCGGGCGCGAAGGAGACGTCCGGATCGGGCTCGGGGTAGTGCACCGCCACCGGAGCCGCGGTGAACAGCACGGGGCGCCGGTCGATGGGAAGTTCCCCGCCGCCGGTGACCGGGGCGACTCCCGGCCGGTAGGTACCCGACACGTAGGCGGCCTTGAAACGGGTCATCCCCTCAGTGCCGAACTTCAGGAACCCGGAACCGGGGACCGAAGGCAGGTGGTACGCGTCGGGCACACCCAGGGCAGTACGGGACTCGGCGGCGGAGAAGGTGCGCAGGCCCACCCGGTAGGACAGGTAGGTGTCCAGGCCGCGCAGGCGGCCCTCCTCCAGGCGCTGCGAGGCCAGCAGAAGGTGCACGCCCAGGGACCGCCCGATGCGGCCGATCTGGATGAACATGTCGATGAAATCGGGCTTGGCGGTGAGAAGTTCGCTGAACTCGTCGATCACCAGGACCAGCGAGGCCAGGGGCTCCAGCGGGGCACCAGCGGCGCGCGCCTTCTCGTAGTCGGTGAGGTTCGCGTAATTGCCCGACGCCCGAAGGAGCTCCTGGCGGCGCTGCAGCTCACCCGTGATGGAGTCCCGCATACGGTCGACCAGGGTGAGGTCGTCCGACAGGTTGGTGATGACCGCGGCGACATGCGGAAGCTCGGACATCCCGGCGAACGTCGCGCCACCCTTGAAGTCGGCCAGGACGAAGTTCAGCGTCTCGGACGAATGGGTGACCGCCAGGCCCAGCACCAGGGTGCGCAGCAGCTCGGACTTGCCGGAACCGGTCGCCCCCACACACAGCCCGTGCGGGCCCATACCCTCCTGCGCGGCCTCCTTGAGGTCGAGCATGACGGGCGAGCCGTCCTCGCCGATGCCGATCGGTACACGCAGCCGGTCGGCCGTCGAACGTGGCCGCCAGACGGTGGCGGTGTCGACCGCGGCCGGATCGCCGATTCCCAGCAGATCCGTGAAATCCAGGTTGGCGAGCAGAGGTTCGTCGTCCTCCGCGCCGCTTCCCATCCGCAACGGGGCGAGCTGACGGCCCAGGGCCTCCGCGGTTTCGACCGGCAGGAGGTCGGGCGTGCCGTGATAGGTGGCCGCGGCCGACTCCAGCCGTAGCCGGCCCGGCCGTACGGCGATGTGCAGTCCGCCGCGGGGTTCGTCCAGCTCTTCCGGAACGATCTCCACCACGGTCACACCCTGCAGCCCCTCCGGAGAGGCGAGCAACGACTCCGCCGGCACGTGAATGCCGTCCAGCACGACGACCACGTGCGGCTGGTCGAGGAGCGGTGATCCCTCGCGGTTGAACCTCGACCGGCCCGCCAGGGTGCTTTCGAGCAGTGCCTCGACTTCCATCAGGTTGTCGCCGAACATCCGCTTCGTGCCGGCCCCGTCGGACGACCCGGGAACCTGTGCGTGCGGCAGCCACTTCGTCCAGTCCCACTGGTCCGTCACATCCGGAGATGCCACCACCGCGACCACGAGGTCGTCAGGTGAGTGCAGCGCGACCAGGCCGGCCACCAGCGCGCGTGCGGAATCGCGCACCGACCCCGGCTCGCCCGAAATCACGACGTGGTAGAAGGCGCGAAGGGATACCGCCATGGGAAGCCGGTCGAGCGAACCATGAGTGGCCAGGAATTGGTGCATGGCACCGGCCGACAGCGGCTCCAGCTCATCCAGCGGCGCGGTGCTCGGAGCCACCAGCGGTGTCCACAACTGCTGCGGTCCCAGACCGATGCGGATCTGTCCGAAGTCCTTGTCGCCGATCCGCCGCTCCCAGAGCCGCTCGCCCTCGGCGACCAGCGACCACAACTGGTCCGGATCCGGATGCAGATAAAACTGCGCGTCCCTCTGGACCCGCGCGGTACGGCGTACCTTCCGCCGGGTCTGCGCGAGATACTTCAGGTAGTCCCGGCGCCCCTCCGAGGCCTCACCCTGGGTTCCCTTGCGGTGCCGCATCACCTGCGCTATCGCCATGGCCGCTGTCGACAGCAGCATCATGACGCCCATGATCTTCATGAACGGCTGTGAGCCGGGCATGAAGAAGAACACCACCGATGAGCCCATACCGAGCATCGGCAGCAACTGCATGGCCATGCCCTCCTGCTGCCCGCGCGGCAGTTCAGGAGGCGACTCGAGTCGCACCTCCGCCGCGGATGTCTCAGGTGGCATGGCTCGGGGCAGGCGCTTGACGACGATCTGGGTCACCGGCGAATCAATCCCTCAGTGCGGCCCGGAGAGTTGCGGGCCGGCACCCCCGTGGCAGCGACCTACCTCCGCGCGTCGATAATCCTACGTGCAGTCCGTGGAAGGGGTCCCGATAGGGTGGCGCCCTTGTCCAGGAGCGCGGGTTACAGCGAACGAGGGGATCCATCAGGTGAGTTTGACCCTGACAACCGGTTTTTGCCGAGTAACGGTCGTGGCACCGGACAGCCGTATCGATGTCGCCCTCCCGGACGATGTCGCTGTCGCCGATCTCCTTCCGGAGATCCTGCGGCTGACCGGCCAGGCCACACCGCCGGGGGTACCTCCCGGCTACCACTTGGCCCGCCGCGACGGCACCCTCCTGGACGCCACCCACCCGCTGGCCGTCCAGCGGGTCCTGGACGGTGACGTACTGCGGCTTCGGCCCTTCGCCGAATCGCTCCCCCCGGCCGTCTTCGACGATGTCGCCGACGCGGTCGCGTCCGCCGTCCGCCGCGACCGCGCACTGTGGAGCGACCAGCTGTTGGGCGTCTCCGGTCGCTTCGGTGGCGCGCTCCTTCTCGTACTCATGGGCTTCGTGCTCTGGTTCTCCGACCCGGTCCGGCATGACATGCATGGCCTGCCAGGCATCGTTGCCGCCGCCGTCGGTGTGCTGCTCGTCACGCTCGCCGGCGTCAGGGCGCGGAGCTACGGCGACCGGGCCTCCGCGATCGCGCTCGGCCTCGCGGCTCTGCCACACCTGATGATCGCCGGGTCCGGCCTCCTCGTGCTCGACCCGGGCGCCGGCATCGGGCGTCTCCAGTTCCTGCTCGGCTGCGCCACGGTGCTCGTCGTCTCCGCCGGGCTCGTCGCCGCGATGCCGTCCGGCGACGCCCCCTTCGTCGCCGTTGTCTTCGCCTCGGCGGTCGGCACCCTCGCGACGTTCGGCTCGATCCTCACCGAAGCCCGCCCCAGCGAGACCGCCGCTGTCTGCGCGGTCGTCGCGATCGGCGCCATCGCCTTCCTGCCCGGGCTCTCCGCGCGGGTGGCCCACCTGCCGATCGGCTACGCCGCTCCCCGCCCCACGACGGAGGCCGACCTCGACACCGAGCCGGGCGTCGGCGAGTCCGATCCTGTCGACGTCGAACGCATCGCGGCCCAAACCCGGCGCGGGCACGAGCTTTTGCTGGGCCTTGTCGGAGGCTGCTGCGTGGTGGTGGTCGCGGCCGCCGCTGTCCTGGGCTTCTCCACCGACGTCTGGGGCCAGACCCTCGCGCTGGTCGCAGGCCTGGCCATGCTGTTGCGAGCACGGCTCTTCCGTTACACCGCCCAAGTCGCCGCCGTTCTGGGCGCGGGCCTCGCCGCCCTGGGCCTGCTGGTGCTGGGGCTGTCGCTCAATCCGCCTACCGGCGCTGTCATCAAGCTCCTGACGGAACAGGACCGAGGGCCGCTCGACATCCGTACCTTGTGGCTCGCCATGGCCGTCACGGCCGGTGCCGCCCTGCTGATCGGCATCGCTCTGATCATTCCGAAGAGGGGACTGTCACCCTTCTGGGGCCGTCTCTCCGACCTGGCCGAGGTGGTTCTCCTCCTCGCGCTCGTCCCCCTCTGCCTGGCCGTCCTCGACGTGTACTCCTCGGCACGCAGCATGACCAGCGGTTAGATTCCGAGCTCGGAACACGTTCGGCGCGATGCGCTGAACCCGGTGCCCGCTCTCATCCTTTGCGACCGGGCCGGCCCCCCAACCGCGACCGGGCCGGCCCCCCAACACACACATCGAAGCGGTGAGGGCCAACGCGCGGTCGGCGACGACGTCCCGATGGCCCGTCAGACCGGTCAAAACGACCCTCATGACGTCCGTTCTCATTCAACTGAGCCTCGCAGCGAGCCTGCGCGCCGGCCACGACAAGTCGTGACCGGCGAGGGCACGCGCACCAGTGGGGTGGGGCCGCCCGCCATGGGCGGGCCGCCCGGCCCGCCCATGTCAGCCGAGCCGGTCGTGATCGGTCAGCACGGCGTCGATCACGCCCAGTTCGGCGGCGGCCCGCTCGCGGGCCGCCCGGAGAAGCCGCGTACGACGCTGTACGGCGATGTGCCGCAGGAGCGGGTTGCGGCGGCTGCCGCGTCCGACGGAAACCTCCCGGAGCTGCTTCCCGTGTTGTCGGACTGAGCCGTATGCCCTCAGCCCGGCCGCGCCGCCGCTCGATGCAACAGATCATCGAGGACCGCAGACGAGCATCCTTCATCGGCCGGGCAGCCGAACTCGACGCCTTCCGGCGTAACTTCTCCCTTCTCTGAGGGCACCCGGGGGGGTAGCCCTACCCGGAAGTGGGCAGGTAGCGGGATCACTTCGGGCGGCCGCACCCGGAGATGCTGGACCCGGCACACACCACGGTTGTCCGCGATCCGGCAGGAGTTGTTTCGTGCACGAGCAGACATGGCAGAGGTTCCGTTCCCGCGGCGGGAAGCAGGGCGTTCGGCGCAAGGCCGTGTCGGCCGCGGTCGCGGTGATCGCCGGCGTCATGGCGGTGGGTGCGTTAGCGCCGCCGGCGGCCTCCGCAGCGACCGGGCCGGACACCGTCCAGCAGAGCCTGAGCGCACTGGTGCGCACCGACGGCATGCCCGCCGCGCTGGCGAGCGTCAAGGACCGCGAGGGCCGCACCCGTACCTACACCGCAGGGGTGGGCGACCTGGCCACCGGCTCGAAGGTGCCCAGGGACGGTCAGGTGCGGATCGGCAGCAACACCAAGACGTTCACCGCCGTGGTCATGCTGCAGCTGGTCGGTGAGGGGAAGG
Organism: Streptomyces sp. NPDC048473; assembly: GCF_043200155.1. Classification (NCBI taxonomy): domain Bacteria; kingdom Bacillati; phylum Actinomycetota; class Actinomycetes; order Kitasatosporales; family Streptomycetaceae; genus Streptomyces; species Streptomyces sp. NPDC048473. The sequence continues at coordinate 68,150 of NZ_JBICXE010000039.1, read as the reverse complement.
TCGGCCTCGACGCCACGGTCGACACCTATCTGCCGGGCCTCGTACGCGGGGAAGGGATAGACGGACGCCGTGTCACCGTCCGCCAACTCCTCCAGCACACCAGCGGACTTCCCGAGTACACCGACGATCTGGACTTCACCACTCTTCAGCACCGGTACACCGAACCCCGGGACCTTCTCGATATTGCCCTCAAGCACAAAGCCGACTTCCCCCCGGGCGCGAAATGGGAGTACAGCAACACCAACTACCTGCTGGCGGGCCTGATCATCCAGAAGGTCACGGGCCGGCCCCTCGGCGAGGAGATCACCCGGCGCGTCATCGACCGCGTCGGACTGCGCCACACGTACTTCCCCGCCCCGGGTGACATGACCATCCGCGAGCCCCACCCCAAGGGCTACTTCAGGGATTCGGCGGACAAACCCCTGCGCGACTACACGGAAATGGACCCCTCCTGGGGCTGGGCGGCGGGCGCGATCGTCTCCACCAATACCGACCTCAACCGGTTCTACACCGCGCTCCTCGGGGGCCGCCTCCTCCCGGCGGCCCAGCTCGCCGAGATGCGCACCACCGTCCCCGCCGACTACCTCGGCACCGGCGCCCGCTACGGACTGGGTCTGGCGAGCAGGCCGCTGTCGTGCGGCGGTGTGTACTGGGGCCACGGCGGTGACATTCCGGGATACGAGACCCGCGGTGGTGCCACCGACGACGGCCGCGCCGCCGGCGTCGCGGTGACCACCATGCCGTCCGACGAGGCAGCCATGCTGCGGGTCGAGAAGACCGTGGACGCGGCCCTCTGCCGTTGAACCGCGAGCCGGTCGGTCCCCTCCGAGGGAGGACGAAGAGCGGCCGTCTCGCCCCGGACCGCCCAGGAAGGTTCGGCAGAGCCTTGCTGGGCGGGTTCTCCGGTACTCGTCCGGCTCGTGCGGCGGAAAGGAGCCGGTGACGTGCGGGGAGCCGTTCAGTGCGGCGTCGACCCGGCCCCGGATGTAGTCACCGGTCATCGGACAGCCCAGGGCGTTGTCGGTGCGGCAGCCGAGCATGTGGCTCAGGACCGCCACGGCTCGGTCGAGCTTCTCGCGATCCGCAGGCGCATCGCGTCCCGCTGCGCGGTGATGAGCTCGAGGCGGTCCTCGGCCTTCTCGCTGTCGACGATGGCGCACGTCTCCTTGAGGGGCAGCGCCTCGCGGCGAGCCTGCGCGCGGGGCACGACAGACGGTGACGCCCGGGCCGTCGTCGGCCGGTCCGCTACGCACGGGCGGTCCGCTACGCACGGGCGGTCCGCCACGCACGGGCGGTCCGGCCGACGGCGGCCCGGCGAAGGGGCTCAGCGTCCGGCGGCGAATGCCACGAAGGTGCTCCAGGCCGGTGCGGTGATGACGAGCGCGGGGCCGGCGGGGGTCTTGCTGTCACGTACGGGGACAAGGCCGGGGACGTTGTCGGCGACCTCGACGCAGTTGTTGTCGCCGCCGTCGCTGTAGCTGGACTTGCGCCAGACCGCGGTGGAGAGGTCGGGGATTCGGCTCATGATCTGTGCTCCTTCAGGACGCCCCTGATGAACGCGATGGAGTCCGACGGGGGCAGCGCCAGATCCCGGAGCCGATCGTAGGACAGCCGATAGCGCGTGACTTCGGCCGGATCTTCGATCAACTCGGCGCAGCCGTTGCCCTCCGTGTAGGCAACGGCGCTGCCGTCGTCCTGCCACAGCAGCGTCAGTGAACCGTCCATCAGATGGTGTGCCCCCGCGGTGAAGGGGAGAACCTGAATGACGGCCGATGATGTCCCGGCCATGTCGATGAGACGGGTCAGTTGCTCGTCCCACGCCTTGGCGTCCTTCACCGGGCGACGGAGGGCGTACTCGTCCACGATGATCCTCACGGACGGAGCGGGCTTGCGGTACAGCAGCTGCTGTCGGCTCATGCGCGCTATGACCTGCTCCTCCACCAACTCCGCCTCGTCGTCCGCTTTCTGTGCCCCGGACAACAATTCGCGGGCGACCGCCTCGGTCTGCAGGAGCCCAGGAATCCCCAGGGTGTACTTGTGCATGATCCGAGCCATCGGCTCCAGCCGCATGAACTCCTTGTACTTGTCCTTGAAGACCTCCCTGCGGGCCGCCTTCCACAGTTGAACCAGCAGCCCGCCGGAGTCGTAGTGCCGGTCCAGGTCCTCCATCACCGCGAGCTTCGAGAGTCGCTGGCCCATCTCCAGCCGGTACAGATAGCTCTTGTCGTACCGCGTCTCCTCGGCGAGCCGGCCCAGTGATCTGCCGGACTTCTCCCGCAGATAGCGCAACGCCCGTCCCAACGCCGCGCGCCCCGACTCCTCGTCCACGTCGGTGAGTTCGACCATCACCGGCCCCTCCCTGTTGTCCCGTTCACAGGCAATCGCGTGCCTCTGTCGAGCGTAGGGCGGCGGGAGTGACCATGAGGGCACGAACGGTCATCACTACCCCTCCGGACCGTTCATCCCCTCCCCCACCCGATCTCCGCTGCAAGGAACAGACATGACCGACGCGTTGTTCCGTCTTCTCCCCTGGACGTCCCCCGAGGGCAAGCCTTGCTACCTCAGCACCGACGACCCCGACAGCAGTCTCTCCCGGCTGGCCGACGAGGTGGAGGTTGATCAACTCGACTGCGGGGAGAGCGTGCTGTCGGGAGCAGTGGCGGTGCTGGCGGACGAGGCTGCGGGGGAGCTCGCGCTGCGGTTCGCACTCACCCAGATCATCGCATCCCTGCGGGAGGTGCTGGTCGTCGCGCACAGCCGGGGGCAGAGACTCCCCGGCTGACGGCGGATCCGGGTAACCTTGCCCGGCGTCGTACTGCAAGCGCTGAATACGGGGGTGTCGGTGCGGGAAAATCGGGGGCACGGTTCGTACGTATGTCGTTCTGCTGGGTCAGGGCGCGGATGACCACCGGGATCGGATCCGCCTTAGGCGTACGGCAGTCGGTCACCTTGATCATCCCGGTCCGGCTTCCCGCCGATCCGGAGTCATGGGGCGAGGGCCCCATCCCTTTCGAGGTCGGCGACTACCGCACCGATGTGGCCTCGCGGCAGACGTACTTCACCCATGCCGCAGGGCGTGCGCTGTACGGAACGCCCGCGCGGCCGCGCCGCTGGCATCTGTTCGTCGATGCCGAGCATGGGGCCATGCACCTGCACGGCATGGAGATCCTGCGCACCCCGACCGCTGTGCACCCACGGCACGCCCTGGCTGTCCTGCACTTCACAGTGCGGTCTGCGGTGTTGCTGGATGTGCTGCGGGCGCTCGGACGCCGCGCCGGGGCCGGACCCGATCCACTCAGCGGGCCTCTCGCCCCTGATGTCCTGCTCGGCGGCATCGCCTCTCCGGCAAGCACGGGGGCGCCCTTTGCTGCAGCGCACCCCTACACCGTCGCGTTCCTGACTCCCGGGGCCGCCGACACCCCGGCACTGCGCTCCGGCGGAGAGCTGCCGCCGACCGCCGACCGCTGGCTCTGGGCCCTGGCCTCCCGCTCCAACGAGGCGGATTTTCCCACCGCCCCCGAGCAGTTACCGACCCAGACCGAGCGTGCCGTCCGGATCTCGGCCGACTGGAGTGCTCTCGTCCTGCGGCACGGCACTGCCTTCCTCGGCCATCGCCCGGATCAGGGGGAGGGAGACTTCTACGACTTCGCGGCCCTCCACGTCCGCTCCGTCTATTTGGACGCTCTACTCCTCGGCATCGCGCAGCGGGACCACATCGACGAACTGACCGACGGGCTCTCGGGAGTCTTCGACGGCCCCGGGCTCGCCCGCCGCGTCACCGACCTGGAACGGGACATCGCGAGCTTCCGCAGTACCTACTGGCGTCAGCACCTCACGGCGCACGGCCCGGCCAATGAGCTGCTCCTCGCCTACCACGAGCAGTACCGGTTGCCCGCACGGTTCGAGGAGATCCTCGCGGAGGCCGCGGACTACTCCCGGCTCGTCCAGACACAGGACGGGCAGCAGATCGCGGGGGCCCTCGGCGTGCTCGCCATTCTCGGTCTGCCGCTCGGCACCGTACTGAGCATTCTTCAGGTGCTCGGCGACGACGATCTCGTTCACCTCCTGATAGCCCTGGGCACCGCTCTCGCCGCAACGGCGGCCGTCTTCACCACCCGGTACGGGCGTCTGGTTCTCGCCTCCCTGCGCGGCGGTCCCACCCCTGGAGAATGACAGGCAACTGAACTGCAAGGAAGCTGAGTTGTTAGCATCAGGTAAAAGCTGCCGAACAGGACGCGGGCGACGTGACGGTCAACGAGGGTGAGTCCCTTCGGCTTTACAAGAAGGCTCTGAGATACGCCGAATCGGATCCAGAGGTGTTTCTCAGCACGGCACGACGAGCGGCGGAGTCGATTCTCTTGGACATTGCCCTGCAGGAAGCCGTCGGCTCGAAGCCGACGCTCGAATCCCTGCTCACGGTGCTCACCGCCAAGGGGCTCCTGCCACAGAAAATGGTGCTGGCCATCCGTACCATTCAGAATTACGGCAACTACGGCAGTCACGCCCTCGACACGTCGGGTGAGGAAATCTCCGCGGAGGATGTGCAGCCTTGCCTCAACGCACTCACGCAGCTCGTCGTCTGGTACGGACGGACCATTTCGTCGTTCGCCGAAAACGAAGGGCATGAGGCGCTGGCCACTATGCAGCGCACAGCCGGGACGACGCGTCTGGCCGATTCGACCCTGATCGTAGTGAAGGCATTGCTGCTCGGCTGTGGCTTCGAGGAAGTGATGGCGAGGCACAACCACCGGGTGGTGCCCATACAGCTTCCTTGGTCGGACCAGTTGATCCGCGATGTCGCGCAGGGGCGGCTGGATCTTGCCATCTACAACGAACAGCGGTTGCTCAGCCTGATCGAGGACGAGGAGGCGCTGAACTCCCAGGTGGTTGCCGTCGGCCGTCTCGGTCACTCGATGGGCGGCCGGAACTTCTATCTCCTCGCCGCACGCGGTGGCCGCTGGGGCCGGACGACAGCCGAGGAGTTCCTGGCGAATCCGGCCGGTGCGGAAATCGCCGTACCGAAGCACAGCGATATGTTCGCCAACATTCTGTCGGCCTTCTCCACCGACGAGGCAGGTCTGTGGGACATGGGTGTCCGCATTCTTGATGTGCCGCACCATCTCGGTCTCGAACTCTTTCACCTGAACCGGGATGTACTGGCCGTCGGTGGACAGAATCTGCGGATGCACGCCCGCGACGAGGACGACTATTTCGAGCTGCTCAACTCCGACGTGCTGCCGACCGCGACGCAGGCGCGATTACGGTCCGCCGCGGCCAATGTGCTCATTGCGAACCGTGCCTGGCTCTCCGCGCTCGGTACCCGGCCGAACGAACTGTTCCAAGAACTGATGCGCCGGTTCCACGACATGGGCGCCGACCAGAGCCGCTTCGAGGCCGTTGTCGACGACCTGATCGCGCACGCTTCGTTCCCCCTCCAGAGCAGTCAGGTCAGCCGCGAACGGCTGGTACGTCACGTCCTGTTCGAGAGCTATCGACTGGGGGACCCGTGACCGGTTCGAAGCGTGTTCTCGTGCTGGGCGGAACCAACTTCGACATCATTGTTCAGGCGGAGAAGTTTCCGGAGGAGCACGAGAAGGTTCGGGGCAGCGAGTGCGCGGCCCTGCCCGGAGGGTCCGCTGCCAACACCGCCTTGGGGCTCGCCCGGCAGGGTTGTGACGTCCGGCTTGTGTCGGCAGTGGGGGACGACGCGCTGGGCAGGTTTTGCCTCGACGACCTGCGTGCCGGGGGTGTGGGCACGGCGCTGATGCGGGTGGACACGGCTGTGCGGACCAGCATGGCGATCGTGATCTCCTCCGGCACCGGCAAACGGATGATGACCTTCCCGGGCGCCGACCGTGACCTGGCGTTCGCGGCCGTCACTGAGGCCGACGTGCGGGACGTGGACCATGTGCATATCGTCGGGGAACCCACGGCGGCGCTCGGCCGCGTTGTCGGCCTCGCTCGTCGGGCCGGCCGTTCCATATCGATCGAATGGAACGGCCGGGATATGAGCCCGCTTGCCGAAGGGCCGGGGCTGAACCTGATGAACGCCGACGAGGCGGGCCGCCTGCCCGAGGCCCGGCCGGGCGACGTCGGCGTCACCGCGCGGCGGTACGCGCGGCAGCTCTCGGGAGATGTGATTCTGACGCTCGGAGCCTACGGCGCGCTGTGGGCCCTCTCATCCGGCGAAGTGGTCCGCGAGCCGACGGCGGCTGTGGAGCCGGTGGACCGGACCGGAGGCGGTGACGCCTTCAACGCGGGTGTCATCGCCGGTTGGCTGCTCGGCGAGCCGCCGTCGGCGTGCCTGCGCAGAGGGCTCGACGCGGCGCTGCATGTGATCACGAAGATAGGAGCTCATCCATGACCAGGTGGCTTGGTGTCGCGCTGCTTCCGCGTGCGGACCACACACGCTCGGCAATCCGGCTGCAGAAGAGCCTGGGCGGTGACCGGCCGCTGCAGCCTCCGCTGAGCGAAGAGGGAAACCTGCCCCATCTGACGGTGTTCCAGGGGCCTTTCGGCGACGCACTCGCCCCCGAGCGGGAGCTGGCGAGTATCAGCGCTTCAGTGAGTCTGCCCAAGGAGTTGTCTCTCGCGTCCGTTGGCATCATTCACCAGCCGACCGGCTGGCTGTTCATGTCGGTCGAGAGGCCGGTGCTGCTGCAGAAGTTGCAGGAAGCGGTGCTCGACCGCCTCGCACCCCATCTCGACCGTGAGGCATTCGACACCTCGAAGGACATGTCGAGGTTCACGGAGACCGAGCGCGCGAGCTTCGCGCAATACGGGTACCGCTACACCGGCGACGCATATGCACCCCACATCACGCTCGGCCGCACGGACGAGGACGTGGCGCTTGAACTGGTCCGGTCTGCGCCCGAGCGCACCCACGTTCCCGCCGAGTGGACCTTCGACCGTCTCAGCTTCTACGTGATGGGTGAACATGGCGCCCACGCGGAGAAGGTGGTCGAGCTGCCGCTGGCCGCCGCGTGAGCCGACAGGACGCCCTGCACCGCACCGCCCAGGAGGCTGTAGACGTTGGGGTTCGGTGGCTTGCCGGGGAGGGGGCGGGCGAACCGTGGGCACGCGTGCGGTTCAAACCGTCCGGGGAAGAGGTCACGGCTGCCGACGTCGAGGTCGAGCGTCGGGTCGCGCGGGTCCTGGTGGACCTTGCGCCCGGGGTCCCGGTCATCGGCGAGGAGTCCACCGGTGAGGGTTCGTTGCCCGCCAGATGCTGGCTGCTGGACCCCATCGACGGCACGATGAACTTCACTCGCGGATCACCGGGATATGCACTCTCGCTCGCGTACGTGGAGGAGGGCTCGCCCGTGTTGGGCGTGATTCATGCGCCGGCGCTTGGACGGCGATGGAGCACCGGGGAGGCGGGTGGAACGGCCTCGGACCGGGCGACCGGTGCTCGGGTCCTTTCCCGGGCGGTTGTCGGTCTGACAGGGACGGGGCACGGGAATCCGCGGGCGGCGCGGCTTATCGGCCGTCTGTACAACGAGGCCTATCGCATCAGACTGCAGGGCGCGATGAGCCTGGATTTGGTCGGAGTGGCCGAGGGGTGGCTGGATGCCTGCGTATGCCTCGGCCCCAAGCCGTGGGACGTGGCAGCTGGCACCGCAATCGTGCGAGAGCGCGGCGGAGCGGTGCTGGGAGCGGGCGGGCGGGAATTCACCCTGGAATCACCGGTCCTGGCCGCAGGTGCCCCATCGCTTGCCCGGAAACTGATCGCCCTCTGGGAGTCCATCGCGATCTGAGCGGTGTCGCGGTGGTCGCCCGCAGGCCGGTCCGGTGTGCGCGCTGCCGATCGGCCCGGACGGCGCCCGGAGGGGTCAAAAACGACCTGCGGGACGTCCGTCCACATACCCACTCGTACCCAGATCCGCCCCCTCAACCGCCCGTTCCCGTTCGATTACAGTGCTGCGCAGTCGCAGGCGGGCGGGCCGACGGGGAGGGGCACGGTGAGCACAGGGACCATAGCTGTCTGGGGCCGTGCCGAGCAGCAGGACTTCCGCAGCCGGGTGCGCGGCGCTCTGCTGGGCGGGGCCATCGGTGACGCGCTCGGCGCGGGTGTCGACGGGCTCACGCTGGAAGAGATCCGGGCGGCCCACGGCGCCGACGCCGTCACCGACTTCGTACCCGCGCACGGCGGCCGCGGCATCGTCACCGCCGTCACCCAGCTCAACCTGTTCACCGTCGACGGGCTGATCCGCGCCCAGGTCCGCCGCGACACCGGCGCCTGGCACCCGCCCACCGATGTGCACCGGGCCCATCTGCGCTGGGCGGCCACCCAGCACGACTGGGGGCCCGACGAGCGCCGCAAGGACAACGGCTGGCTCGCTCAGCAGGAGTGGCTCTACGCCCGCCGCGCCCCCACCCGGGAATGCCTCACCGGCCTCGGGGACACCACCATGGGCACCCTCGACAAGCCCAAGAATCCCACCGCAAGGGACTCGGCCGCCCTCACCCGGTCCGCCCCGTTCGGGCTGCTCGTCGGCTGGGAGCCCCAGCTCGTCCTCCAACTGGCCGTCGAATGCGCCGCCCAGACCCACGGCCACCCCACCGCGCTGCTCTCCGCGGGCGCTCTCGCCGTCATGGTGCACGGGCTGGCCCGCGGCGAGACCCTGGACGGCTCTGTCCAGCACGCCCTGGTTCTGCTCGCCGAGCGCCCGGGGCACGAGCCGGTCACCGAGGCGCTGAAGCAGGCGCTTGGCACCGTACGCCAGGGCATTCCGGGACCGGCCCTGATCGAGTCGCTGGGTGCCACGGACGCCGCCGAGGAAGTCCTCGCCGTCGCCGTGTACTGCGCCCTGGTGGGCGAAGACGTGCGGCACGGGCTGCGGCTGGCCGTCAACCACGGCGGGCCTTCCGCCGCCACCGGAGCCCTGTGCGGGGCGCTGCTCGGCGCGCTGCACGGCGAGACTGCGCTGCCGCCGGCCTGGCTCGCCGAACTGGAGGGGCGGGCCACCCTCCTTGAGCTCGCCGACGACTTCGCGATGGAGATGACCCAGGGCCCGGCCCTGCACAGCCCGTCGGCCGCCGCACCGGGCTGGTTGACCCGCTATCCGCGCGGCTGAGTCCCCGAACGGGAGGAAGGGGCGGGGCGCGTACGGACACCACCGTGTCCGTACGCACCCCGCCCCTCGCCCGTACAGCTGTGAGCGTCAGTCCTTCACGGCCTCCGTGACCGCCGCATCCCCGGAACCGGCCTGCGCCTGTGCAGGAACCGTCGCCCCGGCCCCCGCGCCGTCGCCGTCCGAGTTGATCTGCTCGATGATCGCGTCGCGCTCCGGGGTGTCCTCCGGCTTGATGAAGCCGATTGCGATGTAGAGGACCAGCGAGATCGCCAGCGGCAGCGCCACCTGGTACTGCAGGGCGACGTCCGTCTTCACCGAACCGTCGAAGTTGTAGTTGGTGAAGTAGAACGCCAGCAGCCCCGCCGCCCAGCTGGTGAGCGCCGCCGTCGGCCCGGACTTACGGAACCTGCGCAGCAGACCCAGCATGAACGGAATCGCGATCGGGCCCATCAGGCCGGCGACCCACTTGATGACGACGGAGATGATGTCCTTGAACGTCGGCGAGTTGATCTGGGTGGCCAGCGCCATCGACAGACCGAGGAAGCCGAGCGTGGAAAGCCGCGCCGCCAGCAGCCCGGCCCGGCTGCTCCAGTTGCGTGCCGCCTTGGAGAAGACGGGGGCGATGTCCCGGGTGAAGACCGCCGAGATGGCGTTGGCGTCCGAGGAGCACATGGCCATCGTGTGCGAGAAGAAGCCGACGACGACCAGACCGAGCAGACCGTGCGGCAGCAGCTGCTCGGTCATCAGGGCGTAGCTGTCCGAGGCGTCCGGCTTCTGTGAGTGGACCAGCAGCGGGGCGCACCACATGGGGAAGAACAGCACCGTCGGCCACACCAGCCACAGCACGGCGGAGAGCCGGGCCGAACGGGTCGCGGAGGCGGGGGAGTCCGTGGCCATGTAGCGCTGGGCCTGGTTCCACATGCCGCCGTTGTACTCGAAGGTCTTGATGAAGAGGTACGCCAGCAGGAAGGTCACGGTGTACGGGCCGGCCGTCGGGTCCGTGTGACCCTCGGGCAGCTTGTCCCAGACCGTCCACAGGGTGCTGAAACCGTCGAGCTTGCTCATGGCGGTGACGAGCATCGCGATCCCGGCGAAGAGCTGGATGACGAACTGCCCCAGCTCCGTGAGCGCGTCGGCCCACAGGCCGCCTACCGTGCAGTAGACGGCGGTGATGGCGCCGGTGATGAAGATGCCCTGGGTGAGGGAGATGCCCGTGAAGACGGAGAGCAGGGTGGCGATGGCCGCCCACTTGGCGCCGACATCCACGATCTTCAGCAGCAGACCGGACCAGGCGAGCGCCTGCTGGGTCTGGATGTTGTAGCGGTTCTTCAGGTATTCGAGCGGCGACGCGACATGCAGCCGCGAGCGCAGCCGGTTGAGCCGGGGCGCGAAGAGCTTTGAGCCGATGCCGATGCCGATGGCGATCGGCAGCGACCAGGTCACGAAGGACGTGACGCCGTACTGGTACGCGATACCGGCGTACCCGGTGAACATCACCGCGCTGTAGCCGGACATGTGGTGCGAGATGCCGGACAGCCACCACGGCATCTTGCCGCCGGCCGTGAAGAAGTCGCTGACGTTGTCCACACGCTTGTGGGACCAGATTCCGATCGCGATCATCACGCCGAAGTAGCCGATGAGCACGACCCAGTCGAGACTGTTCATGTGCCCCCTCCTGGGGTCCGCCTTGTGAACGGGTACACACTTCGTCAGTACGGCCGCTCAGCGGAGCCCCCGTGCGGGAGCGGGGACTTCGGGGATTGAACCGCCTGCGCGGCACCCCGGTCAAGGTTTTTCGCGATCAGAGATGTGAACGCGGATCAGTAAGTCGAACGATTTTGCTTGTTCTTGACTCGCGTAGGCGTTGTCGCGAACGTGACGGCGGCCACACCATGAGCGGGCACTTCGTCAGGCTGTGCAGAGCATCAGAAGTACCGAGGAGCACAGAAAGACCGCACGGGATGCGGGTCCCGTGCGGCCGAGAAGGAGGAGAACTGGCCCGACGAGCCGGCCCTGCGAAACTGGACCTACCGCATCAGCTCGCCGGCGTTGACCAGCAGGGACTGTCCGGTGATCGCCCGTGCCCGGTCCGAGGCCAGGAACGCGGCGGCCTCGGCCACATCGCCGTCCGTGGCAAGGTCCGGAAGCGCCATGCGTTCGGTGAGCCTGCCGAGCACCTCGGCCTCGGGCACACCCTCGGTGTGCGCAGTGAATCGTACGTACGCCTGCACCGGCGGACCCCACATCCAGCCGGGCAGCACCGTGTTCACCCGGATCCGGTGCGGGCCGAACTCCCGCGCCATGGAGTACACCGCCGAGGTGAGCGCCCCCTTCGAGGCCGCGTACGCTGCCTGCCGCACCTGGGACGGTGCGGCCACCGAGGACTGCGTACCGATGACGACCACCGAGCCGCCCCGCTCCTTCAGGCCGGGCAGGCAGGCGCGGGTCATCCGTAGTGTGCCGAGCAGATTGACGTCGATGACCGACTGCCAGGTGGCGAAGTCGGCGTCCTCGATCCCGCCGAAGTAGCTGTCCCAGGCGGCCACATGGACCACCGCGTCGATCCGCCCGAACCGTTCCAGCGCCAGCGCGGCGAGTGCTTCGCACTGCGCCTCGTCCGTGATGTCGGTGGCCAGATGGGCGGTGTGCCGGCTGTCCGGGTCGATCTCCGCGGCCGACTTGGCGAGATTCGCGGCGGTACGCGCCCCGAGCACCGCGCTGCCGCCGTCCCGTACGACCGTCGCCGCGACCTGGTGTCCGAGCCCGGCGCCCACCCCGGACACGATGACGGTCTTCCCCGCGAGCAACATCGGTGGCCTCCCGGCTCTGGCAGTTCTCCTGACGGGGCGTCAGAGTAAGACGCCGCTGCAGAGTACGGAAGGGGAACGGCATGAGCGACGAGACGCGGAGCGACACCTACGCAGAACTGGCCGCGCTGGGACCGTACGGAGTCCATCCCGGCCACGCACTGATCACCATGGTCGAACCGCACCCGGGCCATGAGTACGCGTACAACCGCTGGTACGAGGACGACCACTACTACGCGGGCGCGATGGCGATGCCCTGGATGTACGCGGGACGCCGCTGGGTCGCCACCAGGGAACTGCGGGAACTGCGCTACCCGGAGAAGTCCGCGGTCGCCCGGCCGGTCGGTGCCGGCTGCTATCTGTCGACGTACTGGGTGACGGACGGGCGCTACGACGACCACATGAAGTGGACCGTCGGGATCAACAAACGGCTGAACCGGGACGGCCGGGTCTATCAGGACCGCACCCATGTGTTCACGTCGTTCCAGGACCACGAGGCGACGGTCTACCGGGACGGCGCCGCGGGGCCCCGGGACTTCCACGCACTCGACCACCCCTACCGCGGGCTGGTCCTTCAGGTGATCGACGCCGAAGAGGCCGAGCAGCGGGCCGAGTTGCTGGAATGGCTGCGCTCGCGGCATCTGCCGAAGCGGCTGGGCGACTCCCCGGCGGCGATGGTGACCGTCTTCCGCCCCACACCACTGCCGGGCGACCGGATGACCTATGTGAAGCAGGTCGAGGGCGTCGACACCCGGCTGACCCTGCTGTGGTTCCTCCAGGAGGACCCGCGGGACTGCTGGGACGGGCATTTCACCGGGCTCGACGCGATGGTCGCGGAATCCGGCCTGGGGCGGGTGGAGCTGGTGGCGCCGTTCATCCCGACCGTGCCCGGCACCGACCTCCACGTCGATCAGCTGCGCTGAGCGCCCCGGATCCCCGGGTCAAGCATCAAGCCCCCTCGGCCGGGACGGCGGACCAGTCGAGAGGGCTACCGGCAACACCGGAATCGATGCTGCGATGCGAACGGTGGAAAGGACCGGTCAGGCGTCGACGGCACCCTTGCCGACGTCACGTACGAAAGCGTTCCACGCGGCGGGGACGAACGAGATCGAGGGGCCCTCGGGGGCCTTCGAATCGCGTACGGCAATTGCCTGCGCGAGAGGGGACTTGACTTCGACGCAGGCGCCGTTGCCCCCGGAATACGAGGACTTCGTCCACTTGTCCGTAGCACCCTGACGAATGGCCATGTTCACTCCGGTTCAGAGAGTCGTGTGAATGACACCAACAGCGTTCTGGTTGGCGTGATCGACGCTACTCGCCAAGTCTCGTGAGTGAAGGGGCCGTTCACTCGACCGGATGGTAACCACCATCAAAGTCTTCCGTTGCAGGCGAGCGGCGGTGTACCTTACCGCCGCCCCTCCCGTAACATTGCTTCATTTCCCGCATACCGGACTTTGCGGGCTGTCCGGTTTTACGCGCCAGAGCGCCCGGCGTACTCCTTCGCGATGTCGCTGATGAAGTGCCGGGTCTGCTCCACATTCAGTGCTTGTGCCCGCAGGTGCTCATACATGACGCTGTACCGCTGCACATCGTTGGCTTTCTCCAGATAGAGGTCGCTGGTGACGCCCTCGATATAGACGACGCTGGAGTCCGCGGCGTCCGGGAATTCCAGGATGGCGTACTGCCCGTTGATGCCGGGGTGCGCGCCCATCTCGAACGGCAGCACCTGCACGGTCACATGCGGCAGGTGCGACAGTTCGACAAGCTGCTCCAACTGCTCGATCATCACTTGCTTGCCGCCGACCAGCCGGCGCAGCGCGGACTCGTCGATCACCGCCCACAGCCGCAGCGGATGCTCCGGGGAGGTGATCCGGTCCTGGCGGCGGGCCCGGACGTTGACGCGCTTTTCGATGTCGCTCGACGGGGCCTCCGGCAACGCGCCGTTGATCAGCGCCTCGGCGTAACTCCGGGTCTGCAACAGGCCCGGGACCACCTGGGGTTCGTACACCCGCAGCGATTCGGCATCGGTTTCCAGGCCGATGTAGACGCTGTACGGGATGTCGCCGAAGGCATGCCACCAGCCCTGCTGGCGTGAATCCTTGGCCATCTGCATGAGCGAGTCGACGATCCGGTGATCCTCGACCTCGTACACCCCGCAGAGATCACGTACATCGCGCTGGCTGATGGAGCGGCGGCCGTTCTCCAGGCGGCTGATCTTCGACTGCGAGACCAGCAGCCGCTCCGCCACCTCCTCGGCCGTCATGCCTTTGAGTTCGCGCAGTCGGCGCAATTCCTGGCCCAACCGGCGTCGCCTGACGGTGGGATTGACGTTGGACGGCACGGAAACGGCACCTCCGGCTATGTAGCTGTGCGTATCTACTGCTGAGCAGATTGCCACCCCTGTCCCGGCCGCGCTGGGAAATGGCCACACGCAAGCGCGCGGGGCAGCCATGATTGTGGCTGCCCCGCGCTTGGTGCGGCTCCCGAACCGGGTCTTGGGGACGACGGTGCGGCGGTATTCGGTTGGTGCTGCGGCGCTGAGGCGCTGCGGTGCGTGTGGCGACGGGTGCGGTCCTAGTGGGCCGCGGTGTGCGCCATGCTGCCGCGGCGTGACTGCGACTGCACTTGCGGTTGCAACGGCACTCCGGCCGCCTGGTTACGGCGCGGCTGTGCGACCGCCCCGTTCTGGACGTCCATCACGGCATGCGCCACGAGTCCGCCCATCGGGTCGTGTCTGATCAGGTCCCGGAGCCGGGAGCGCGATGAACGCCCCTCGTTCCCGGGATACAGGTGCTTGCCGAGTCCGACCGCGTGGGCCAGCGCGGCGAGCGCCGCGGTCCGCGGGTCCGGCGGTACGCCGGTGCGGATCGCACTGTCCAGCCTGGTTCTGATGTCCCGGCTGATTGCCGTGTCCGTCGCCTGGTAGCGAGTCGTCGGCAGCACTCCGCACATCTGGCCCGCCACGGCATGCACCATGCCGCATCGCTCCAGATGAGCGAGGTAGATCTGGCGCAGCCCCAGCCGGGGTCCGCCAATCCAGTGGACCGCCCGAACCGGGCTGCCGCGTCGGCGCAGCAGTTCCAGTGCGGAGTCCAGAGTCGGATCTCCTGTCGGCCGTGGCATCACCACGGCGATACGATCCCCGTCAGGGGCTATCCGTCCTGCCAGAGCCAGCTCCACTAGCTGAGCTCCGGCGAGGCCGAGGTCGAGCGACTGCGGCTGCGCTGTGGTACCCGTGGCCGGGTCCAGAGCGAGCAACAGAAGCTCCTCCGGAATTGTTCTGCGGCTCCTGCCCATCCATGCCTCCCCGCGTGGATGAATGACAGGGTGACCCCTCTCACATTGGTCTGTCGAGGGCGCCTGGGTGCTTTGTTCGGGAACCAGTAGGTATGTCGTTCTCGTCTAGCAGCCGGGCCGGTGGTTCACACAGGACACTGGTAGATGGTTCGGACAGCGCGGGGATGTCCCCGCGCCGCATGGAGGAGGCATCGGTGGCGGGCGAGTCCCCCGACAAGTCGAAGCAGCAGAAGTCGTCGGGGACGGCTCGGAGCGAGAGTGATCCGCGGCTTGCCGTCTTCCGTGAACCGTCAGCCGAGGCCGAAGCCGGCGGCAGGACGGACACGGCGACGGCCGTTTTCCGTACGGGGCCGGGGCTGTCCGGCGACGGTGAGGACGGCCGGAGTTCGGAGCAGCCGGAGGGCTCCGGGGCTCAGGAGGGCTCCTCGGGCGCTGAGAGCACCGAGGGCGCTGAGAGTGCCGAGGGGGCGGGGGAGGCCGTTGAGGGCCCGGAGGGGGCCTCTGAGTCCTCCGATGAGTCCTCCGGGGCCGCCGAGCCCTCGAAGAGCGCGGAGGACGCGGAGAGCGTGGACGTTGCCGAGTCCTCGGAGGACGCGGCAGACGCCGAGCCCGCCGAGGCCGCTGCGCCCGAGGAGGGCGACGCGCGGCTGCGTGCGGCGGTAGCTGCGTGGGTGGCGGAGGGCGACGACCAGAGCGACGAGGGCCCGAAGGGCGACGACGCGAAGGCCGCCACGTCCGAGGACGAGGCTGCGCCCGACGCGGATGCGGATGCGGACGCCGACGCCGTGACGGAGGACGACGACGCGCCTGAGCCGGTTGCTCCGGCCGACGGAGCCCCGGACGAGGCGGCCGCGTCGAATGACGCCGAAGCCGAAGCCGCGGACGAAGCCGAAGCCGCGGACGAAGCCGACGCCGCGGACGAGCCGTCCGATGACGTCGAAGCCTCAGAAGCCGACGCCAAGGACACCGCTGACGCCGACAGCAAGGCCGACAAGCCCGACAAGTCCGACACCGCTGAGGACAAGCGCGGAATCGATCAGCCGACCGCCGTCTTCAGGGCACCCGCCGTGGCCGAGGTCGACCAGCCGACGACTGCGCTGAAGATCACCCCGCCCCCCGCGTCGAAGCCCGAGTCCGCCGCCGAGCGGACCAGCAAGTTCGTACCCCTGCGCGGAGATGACGTACGACCGGCACCGGCACCCGCACCCCGCAGGCCCGAGGCTCAGGCCCCCGCCCCCTCGCTCTCCGGAGCCGAGCGGACCACGCAGCAGCCGATGCCGCCCAAGCCGCCGCTCGACCTGCTGGCCGAGCTGACGAACACGCCTCCGCCGGCCCAGACGCCGGTCCGCACCGCCGTCCGGCGGGTCAAGATCTGGACCCCGCTGGCCCTGCTTCTGCTGATCATCTTTGCGATCGTGCAGATGGTGCGCCCGCTCCCGAAGCCCGAGCTCCAGATGTCGGCGAAGCCGACGTACACCTTCAAGGGCAGCAAGCCGTCCCTGCCGTGGCCCAGCGAGGGCCAGGGCTACATGGCGGCCACCGGACTGGGCAAGGTGGACTCGTTCGGCGAGCAGAAGGCCGTGCCGATCGGCAGTGTGGCCAAGGCGATGACCGCGTACATCGTGCTCAGGGACCACCCGCTGAAGAAGGGCGAGAAGGGCCCTTCCATCAAGATCGACGCCAAGGCGGAGTCGGACGGCAAGCTGGACTCGGAGGGCGAGTCGACGCTCAACACCGTGAAGGTCGGTGACGAGCTCACGGAGCAGGAGGCACTCTCCGCGATCATGATCCCCTCCGCGAACAACATCGCGAGGCTGCTGGCGCGCTGGGACGCGGGTTCCGAGGAGGCGTTCGTCAAGAAGATGAACGACACCGCCAAGTCGCTCGGCATGACGAACACCACCTACACCGACCCGTCCGGCCTCAACGCGACCACGGTGAGCTCGGCCGAGGACCAGGTGAAGCTCGGCCAGAAGCTGGTGGAGATCCCGGCGCTGATGGCCATCACCAAGCTGCCGTCGTGGACCGACCCGTCGGGCAAGAACTGGCGGAACTACAACACCCTCGTCCCGTACAACGGTGCGCTCGGCATCAAGACCGGCTCCACCAGCAAGGCGGGCGGGAACCTGCTCTTCGCCGCCCACAAGATGGTCGGCGACACCGACCAGCTGATCGTCGGCGCCGTGCTGGGCCAGCACAAGCCCGCCATCATCGACACCGTCAACGCGGTGAGCAAGGAAGTCATGGTGGCCACCCAGGATCTGCTGGAGGGTGCCAAGGTCGTCAAGAAGGGCGATGTCGTCGGCACCGTCTCCGACGGACTGGGCGGCAGCATCCCGGTGGTCGCGACCAAGGACGTGTCGGCGGTCGGCTGGCCCGGTCTCACGGTCAAGATCGAACTGACCGACGACGGGAAGACGATCCCGCACTCGGCAGCAGCAGGCACCCACGTCGGAACGCTCACCGTGGGTGAGGGCACCAGTCAGGTGAAGGTGGCCGTCGCGCTGCAGAGCGATCTGGCGGAGCCGACGTTCGGGGACAAGCTGACCCGGCTCGGCTGACCGGCTGACCAACTGGCCGGCCGATGGCCGAAACGGCCCGGTCGAGGGAAGAGGGTGCCGATCCCGGCACCCTCTTCCCGACTGCGTACGTGTTAGCGTCCCGGAGCAACTCAAGGATGCCCGGAAGGCGTCCTCACAGGTGTACGGGGTACGGGATACGGAGCCGACGGGTACGGGGAGACGGGGAGAGCCGTAGTGACCACCGCGGAGCCGAAGCCCGGCCGTGAGGCGGCCGACAGCAGAGGCATGAGGGGCAACAGCGGCAGCAGCAGCGGCAACACGCGGACAGCGGCGCCCGCCCCGGACGCCCCCGAGCCGCGCACCGCCCCGTCCCGGCGGACCCGCGCCGAGCGACTGCTTCGGCACCCGGTGACGATCGCGACGGCGGCCGCCGCGGTCACCCACGTGCTCTGGTTCTTCTTCTTCGCGAACAGCGGCGGCGACCTCGCGGCCCAGGACGCCTGGGCCGAATTCGTCGGCCGGCACCCCGGTACGGCGTACAACCTCGCCTGGTACGGGGGCATGCACCCCGTCTCGTACAGCGTCGTGTCGCCGTATCTGATGTCGGTACTCGGTGTGCGTACGACGATGATGGTCGCCGGGACCGTGTCGGCGGCGCTGACCGCGCTGATCCTGGTCCGGGTCCGGGCCGTCCGCAATCCGCTCGCCTGCTCGCTCGCCGGAGTGTTCGCGTATCTGTGCAACGCGCTGTCCGGGCGGGTGACGTTCGGGCTCGGCATGATGTTCGCGGTGGGTGCGGTGGCCGCGGTGTTCTGCTGGCCGTACCGCTGGCGGTACAAGCGGTGGGCGAAGGCAGCCGTCGCCGCCCCGCTCGCCGGGCTCGCGACGGCGAGCAGCCCCGTGGCCGGACTGTTCCTGGGTGTGGTCGCCGCCGCGCTCTTCCTGAACAAGCGGCGCCCCGGGGCGTACGCGCTGGGGCTGGCCCCGGTCGCGGTCGTGGCGCTGTCCGCGTGGCTGTTCCCCTTCTCCGGTACGCAGCCGATGTCGATCGCGACCCTGTCGCTGCCGTTCCTCTTCGCGGTCCTCGTCTTCGTCCTCGTGCCGCGCGACTGGAAGACGGTCCGTACCGCAGCCGCCGTGTACGGCGTCGGGACGCTGCTGACCTATGTGATCGACTCGCAGATCGGCTCGAACGTCACCCGGATGGCGATGCTGTTCGCCGGTGTGGTGCTGCTCGCCGCGCTGCCGTACACGGTGCCGCGCTCCCGGCGCTGGTACGCACTGGTTCTGGCGTTCGTCGGGCTGAACTTCTGGATCGGTTTCAAGGGCGTCGACGACATCGTCCGGACCGCCCCCGCCGCCTCCTGGACGCGTGAGCTGGCCCCGCTCGTCAATGAGCTGCAGGAGGCCGGCGCGGAGCGCGGCAGGGTCGAGGTCGTGCCCGCGAGCAGCCACCGGGAGGCGTCCGCGCTCGCGCCGTACGTCAATCTGGCCCGTGGCTGGAACCGGCAGGCGGACATGGAGCGCAACCCGCTCTTCTACGACGACACCCTGGACAGCGCCAACTACCGCCAGTGGCTCGACCGCTGGGCGGTGCACTACGTGGTGCTGCCCAAGGGGACACCGGACTCCAACGGCGCGGTGCAGGAGGCGGAGCTGGTCGACCAGGGGCTGCCGTATCTGAAACCGGTCTGGTCCGACGCCAACTGGCGGCTCTTCGAGGTCGACGGCCCGGTGCCGCTGGCCGATCCGCCGGCCACGGTGGACCGGGCCGGTGCGGGTGAGGTGACCATCCATGTGAAGACGGCCGGCCGGATCCTGATCCGTATCCCGTACTCGCGCTGGCTCGCCCTGGTCGACGACAAGGGCGAGAGCGTGGAGCGGCCGCAGGAGACCGAGGAGTCCAAGCAGCGCGAGGACGAGAGCAGCCCGCGGACCTTCGTCAACACCAACGGCTGTCTGATCAAGGTCGAGGAGGACGAGGACGGCGACGAGTGGACGGAACTGCTCGCGCCGCGGCCGGGCGTGTACCGGCTGGCCGCGCCCTACCAGCTGTCACCCGGCACGCCGTGCCCGGAGGAGCTGCGCTGAACCCGGCCGCTGCCGCAGGGCGGAAGTGCGGGCCGATCGTGCGCGATCCCTCCCTCCGGGCGCGATGCCCTGGCATGGTGTGCTGCCATGAGGTGCCAACGGTGCGGCGGTGAACAACGGGGTGCGCTGCCGGGAATGGCCTGTCCGGACTGCGGCTCGGTGACCCGGACGGGCAGTCGGGGCGGTCCGAGTGATCCGGAGGTTCCGGGCGGTTCCTGGATCGCCCGTGAGACGCTCGCGGGCCGGATATCCACGCTGCCCCGCAGCCGGAAGGCGCTGCTGCTGGCGGGAGCCGTGGTGCTGACCGGTTCGCTGGCCGCGGCCGTCACGCTCCTCGCCTCGGCGGGTGGTGAGGGCAGCCGTACGGAGGCGGTGGGCCGCGGCGGCGTGGCACCGGACGACCTCAGGGGCGGCGCCCCCACCCGGATCGGCCCCTCGGGCACCGAGACCCCCGACCCGCCGCCCGCCACCACCCCGTCGGCGTCCCCGTCCACCGCTCCCGCGCGGCCGAGCCCGTCCCGAACTGCCGAGCCGCCGCCGGGGGACGACCGATACCGGTACGCGGCGTGGGCGGGCCCCGGCTGCACAACGGGCGAGTACCGCGAGCACGGCCGTTATGAGGGCGGTGACGAGGGCTGGTACACGGTCGACTCGGGCGGCTACCGCGGCAGTTCGTGCGACGGCAGGTTCAGCGCCGTACCCATGTCCGGCAGCCCGGACGAGGACCGGGGCAACACCGCCACCTGGTCCTGGCACCTGGGCGACGGCTATCGGGTGTGCGCCCTGACCGTCTTCGTACCGAGCAGTGCCCACGCCCGCGACGTCGCCGGCGACCCCA
This sequence comes from Streptomyces sp. NPDC048473, assembly GCF_043200155.1. NCBI lineage: Bacteria > Bacillati > Actinomycetota > Actinomycetes > Kitasatosporales > Streptomycetaceae > Streptomyces > Streptomyces sp. NPDC048473. The sequence continues at coordinate 47,518 of NZ_JBICXE010000039.1, read as the reverse complement.
CCTTCTACCGGGTGCTCTCCGACCCCGACGACGCGGACTCCGCCTATACGGGCTTCGCCGTACGCCAGAGCGCGCACCGGGGCAGTCAGGTGGAGGTGAGCAGCTACCCGGTCAAGGGCGACACCTTTGCCGTGCAGTTGATCGACCGGGGGCGGGACTGGGGCGACGAGGAGCGGGTGGGCGCGCATCACGCGGCAGCGCAGCTGAAGGTCTCCTGCCGCTGATCCGGTTCGGGGGTCGGGGGTGGGGGTCCGGGGTTCAGGGTCCGGCGGCTCGATGGCCGGGAATCGGCACCGCGGGACCAACTCTGCGTCCATAGTCGACGTATGAGCCTGACCACAGACGGAGAGCCACCCGGCCCCGTGCGGTTCTACCTCGCGTGCGACCGCAGCGGCTGCCGGGCACGGGCCGTGTTCGACCTGGTCATCGCGGAGCCACCGCCGGACATCGATACCGACCTGTTCGGCCATGTGCTGCACAGTGCGACCGTTGCGTCCCCGTACATCGAGGAGCTCGGATGGATATTCATCCAGCAGGAGGGCTACTGGTGCCCGAACTGCGCCTCACCGGGCAGGCGTCCGCGATCGAAGGACGTCACGTCGTCCTGAGCGCGGGAAGGGGCCGGAATAGTTCGGCCGGTACCGAAACGTTCCGGATCTAGCGTCGAGCCATGACGGAAACGAAGCGAGCACCCGACGTATTCGACGCACCCGCTGTACCTGACGCACCCGCCGTATTCGACGTACCCGCTGTACCTGACGCACCCGCCGTATTCGACGCACCCGCCGTACCCGACATCCTCGACGACGCCCCGGCGACCGACGGCCGCGACCCCGCGCAGATCCTGACGGCCATGGTCGACCACGTCCTGGCCCTCGCCGCGACCTGGACCGCCTGGGACGGCCGCCCCATCCCCGCCGGCGACCGGATCTACACCCCGCACAAGGCGATCCGCCGCGTCGCCGACCACATGGTCGACCATCTCGCGGAGATGGAGGCCAGGCTCGTAGGTGAGGAGACACAGCCCGACCACTGGCACGCCTCGGCGACCACCACCGAGGCGGACCTCGCCCCGTTCACCGAGGCCGACCTCGACGAGGCGCGCAGTCGGCTCACCCGGCTGGCCAGGATCTGGGCGAACCGCCTGGACGCCCTGACGCCCGACCAGCTCGACAAGTCGCCCGGAACGGGGTGGACCTTCCGCCAACTCGCCTTCCACCTGGAGGGGTCGGCGTACTACGCGGACTCCGTGGGTGACCTGGGAGTGGACGGGCCGACCGGGACCCCGAAGCCATGACGCCCGTCCCCGCGGAAACGGCCTTCGCCGCCCTGCACCGGGCGGCCGCCTCGCCGCTCCTGATCCCCAACGCCTGGGACCACGCCTCGGCGTCCGCCCTCGCCGCGCAGGGCTTCCCGGCCATCGGCACGACCAGCCTCGGAGTGGCGGCCGCGGCAGGTCTGCCGGATGGCGCGGGAGCGACCCGGGCGGAGACGTTGCTGCTGGCCAGGCGGCTCGGGCCGGGCCCGTATCTGCTCTCCGTGGACGCCGAGTCCGGGTACGGCGACGACCCCGAGGAGGTGGCCGAACTGGCCCGCGAGCTGGCGGAGGCCGGGGCGGTCGGCATCAACCTGGAGGACGGCCGCCGCGACGGCACCCTCGCTCCGGTGGCTCTGCACGCGGCGAAGATCGCGGCGGTGAAGGCCGCCGTACCGGACCTCTTCGTCAACGCCCGCACGGACACGTACTGGCTGGGCGGCCGGGAGGAGGCCGCGACGACGCACCGGCTCCAGGCGTACGAACAGGCGGGCGCGGACGGTGTGTTCGTACCGGGGCTGACTGATCCCGCAGCGATCGCCGCCCTGGTGAAGCGGCTCGAAACGCCTCTCAACATCCTCTACACCCCCTCCGGCCTCACCGTCCCCCGGCTCGGCGACCTGGGTGTGCGCCGGGTGAGTCTCGGCTCGCTGCTGTTCCGGACGGCGCTCGGTGCGGCGTCGGGCGCGGCGGCGGACATCCGGGCGGGCCGCGCGGTGGCCGGGGAGGGGCCTGCATACGCGCAGGTACAGGCCCTCATCGGCCCGGCGTTGTGATGCCCGGCTGATGCCCGGCGAGGGGAGCGAACGGCACCATGGCCTTGCCGCATGGAAGAAGAGCCGCAGGACGCCCCGTCGGCAAAGCGGGTATGAGCGCTCCTCGCCGACGAGGATGCCTTCGTGCGGGCCGGTGTCCGACGCCATCCCGGGGAGGGCCCGGGACATGGAGAACGTCGCGGTTGCGCCGGGTGGTGCCGGGGACCGCGGTGGTGATGCTCACGACGTTCCCGGAGGACGAGTACATCGCCGAGGCCCTCGACAACGGTACGAAGGAGCTGCAGAAGACAAGTCCCCTCGCAGCGCTTGGACTTCAAGTGCCATGATGGGGCTTCCAGGATGCCCTTACCTGTGTGTCGGACGACGCCGACGCCCAACAGCAAGGAACCCGACATGGCCACCGTAGCGACCGACAGCCCTGCAACCCTCTACGGGCCGGTCTCGCTCCTCCTCGGCACCGTCGCCCTGATCGCCGCAGTGTTCTCCGGCTTCAGCGGAATCGCGATCCCGCTCCTGGCCGGCAGCCTCGCCGTCACCTTCGCCGTCCTCGGCCTGGCCAACAAGCTCAACCGAGGCCAGTGCACCATCGGCCTGGTCACCGGATCCCTCGGCGTGCTCTACCCGGTCCTCCTCGTCTCTGCCTTCAGCGCCTGACGCATCCTCCCCGTGATCGAACCAGCAGCTGCCTTTTTCGCGCGCCGGCGCGTAGGTGACTCCTCCGCCGGAAGGCGCAGCAGCAGGCGCACGACGCCGCTGGTAATTGCGTTGCCGATCAGCGCTGGATTGAGGAAGCATCCCGCGCATGGAACAGCCTGCTGAGACCCTCACCTTCGACCAGGTAGAGCTGCGTCGGTGGCGCGTGAGCGACGTCGAGACCTTGAACCGCGTGGTCACCGAGTCGCTCGCTCACCTGCTGCCGTGGATGCCCTGGGCGGCCAGTCACGACCGCAACGCGATTGCCGAGTATGTGACTCGGAGCGAGGGTGAGTGGGAGTCGGATCAGGCCTATAACTACGCGATCACCTCAGGCGGTGCAGTGATCGGCAGTTGCAGCCTCATGCGACGGATCGGACCCGGGGGTCTGGAGATCGGTTATTGGCTCCATCCCGAGTGGACGGGGCGGGGTCTCGCCACCATGTCCGCCGCGGCTCTCCTCCGTCAGGGATTCGAGTTGGCGGAGATCGATCGAATAGAGATCCATCACGATGCGGCGAACCATGCAAGTGGGGCCGTCCCCCGTCGCCTGGGCTTCACCGAGGTCGAGCGCCTGCAGGCGCCTGATGGGCCGGTTACTCCCGGTGAGGTGGGAATCGACGTGATCTGGCGCATCCAATCGCCGGCCACGCCGTGATGAACGATCGGCCCCGGATGACTTGTTCACGGTCTTGGACCGGGTCGGGCAGCGGTCGCCTCCTGAACAGTTGTCATGCGTGTGTGGTCGATGGTGAAGTGCCCGGGGTGGGCTGCGTGGACGTAGCGGATCGCGGTTGAGGATGTGATCCCGAACAGGCGCATCAGCCGGACGGGGTCTGCGGTTTCACGAGCTTCGTCGAGGAGCCGGTCCTGCCGGGGGTTGCGGTACGGAGCTGCTGTGCACCTACCGTGAAGCGGCTGTCTTGTCGCTCCGACGAGCCATCCCGCGACAGACCACCCAGAGGCTGACCAAGACCAGTAGCGCTCCGCCGATTGGCCATCCCACGGAACCGCCGTCACGGTAAGCCCTGATGCCGGTCGCGAGCAGGAGGGTGGACGGGATCAACCCTGCCCAGTCGAGGGCTCTGTTCAGTCGTGCGACTCTCGAAGGCTCGATCACAGACTGATCATGGCAGGCGGTTGCACCCTCCACCAGATACGTCAGAGGGAAAGCATGCCAACTGCCAGGGATTTGGCACCCCTTTCTTGGGGGTGGGTTGACCGATGGGGCGACGGCGCCCGTGGGCTGTGGCATGGCGGCATGCCAGCCACGAACGGGGCCACCGTGTGCCGGGGCGGAGAGAGGCCCTGCCGTCTTCAAACCAGTAGAGAAAGTTGTGACTCAGTCGCTGTGCCTCGAAGTTAATTGCTTATCGTGGCTGGTAGGAGAGCACTGGGTCAGCCCAACCGCCGAGGCGACGTGACAGCCCAAAGCGTGAAGGCAACCACCAGCGTCGCCGGACGTGTTCGGCAGTGACCGAGGACCATTGAGGGCCGGCGAGGTCTTCCACGCCCCACCATGTCTTGACGGCCTTGATCCCGCCCAGTTTCAGCAGGGGCCAACGAGGAAGACGCAACCCGCTGAAGAACATTGAGACGGCGAATTCGAGGGGGCCTTTCGCCTGGTGCCCCCGGCAGGATTCGAACCTGCGACACCCGCTTTAGGAGTTTTCTCGGGGCGCGGCTGTGACCTGCGTAAACGTCGTCCTCAGGGCGTCTGGCCTGCGAAATCACTCCTCCACGTTTCTCGTGTGTTCTCAGCCGTTCCCAGCCTCATGTGTGCTGGATCCGTTCCGGCCGGCCACCGGGCTGGGACGGGTCCCCGGTGCGGAGCCTCATCGACGGAGGACGGGCGTATCCGCGAGAACTGCCGGCGCCACTCGGCTGGCAGGCGGACGGACGCCCCGCTCTCGTCGTAAAGATGGGGGCTGGCAGGCGGGAACCCGTAGCCTGGTACCAGCAGCAGACGGCATGATCAAGCGGAGGCGATGCGGATGACCACAGCCCCCAGCGGTGGGTCTCACTCGCCGCCGCCCCCGTCGTCGCACCCCCTGCGGACCATCCGTGACATCCGGGAGTCCCTGCCGGAGGACCAGCGCCAGCACTTCGACGCTGAGCTCGCCGACACGGAGATCGAGGCGCTGCCCGAGATGCTCCATCGCTGGGTGACACTGAGCAACGACGGCTTCGAGGAGTTCCTGCTCTCCCAGCCCTTCGACGGCCTGGAGTTCGGTGCCCGCTCCTACGACGAGCAGACGGACGCCGAGTGATCTATCTGTTCGACACCAATGTCGTCGCCGAGCTCACGACCCGGGCGAAGCCCGACCCCCGCGTCGTGGCATGGTTCCGCTCCACGGGTAGACCCAACCGCTTCCTGAGCGTGACCACTGTCGCTGAGATCGAGGTCGGCGTGGCCGCCACCCCGGATCCCGTACGACAGGCCCGTTACGCCTGAGCCCTTGCCGCGGTGCGGCACGAATACGGCAACCGCATCGCGCCGATCGGCGAACGGGAGGCGGCTGCCTACCTCGCCATCCACAAGACGCTCAAGGCCACCGGCACCAGCATCGATCCGCCGGACGCACTGATCGCCGCCACCGCCCTGGCCAACGGCTGGACGGTCGCCACCCGCAACATCAAACACATGGCCCGAACCGGGGCTCTGGTCGTCAATCCGTGGGAACAGCAACTGTGAGTGGGCCCTAGCGGTCAGCGTTCCTGACTCACGGGCGACACCGCAGAAGGACAACGAGATCCTGCGCAAGGCTGCCGCCAAATTCCCCAGAAGACGACAGGCTGATCCGCTTTCGTTTCGTCGACAAGCACCGGAACGCCCACGGAGCGAGCGGGCGGGGAACAGAACTACCGGCTGACTCCGCCAGGAGAAGAAGACGACACCCGGTCGTCTTGGTGCCGGGTCAGCTCGTGCCGTATATGTGCTGTGAGCGCAGAGGCCCTGCCGCCCGCTAGGACGACAGGGCCTCTGGCCTGCTGCTCTGCTGTGCCCCCGGCAGGATTCGAACCTGCGACACCCGCTTTAGGAGAGCGGTGCTCTATCCCCTGAGCTACGAAGGCAAAGGCAGGGGCTTGGAGAGAACCTTGCCGAAAACCCAGGGAGTGGATCTTCGTCAACGTTCACAAGCCCGCTGGGCAGACGTGGTGCGGTGCTTTCTGCGATCTTGCTCGGGACAGACAGCGGGACGTACCAACGACCGACCAGGGACAGCGTAGCGGATACGTGCCGGTGAGTGGCTTCCATATCGGGGTCGCTGTGCGAGATGACTGCCGGGCGCTTCTGACCTGCTGTTTCTGCAGGCCGGGGCTGATGCTTGAGAGAGGCGGTGAGTGGATGGGCCGGGGCGGGTACCGGTCTCATGGCGGCGATGCTGCGGCCGGCCGGAGGCGGGCAAACGACCCGCCGGTGAACCGGCCGGTCGTTGCCGTATCTGCGTGCTCAGGGCGTTGTGGAGCTCATACCGCCGCCCGTCGCGAATTCATCGGCGACCTCCGCTACGACGAACGCAGTGTCCGGCTGCCTCGCCCAGGACGTGAACGGGTTGGTGGCGCGAGCAGTGTGACGCCGGGCGCTGACAAGGGAGGCACCCGCCCTCATCGCCGCTACGGCACATCGGTGCGGCCCAGCCAGACCGGTCGCACCGGCACCCCGTCCGCATATCGTTCCACCGGCGACGACGACGGGGGCGACGGCGGCGACGACGGCGGTGGAGGCGGGGGCGGCGCCGCGGCAGCCGGGTTCGGTTCAGTCGCGGGTACGACCGGGGGCACGGCCGGTGCGGCGCTGTCGTGCAGCAGCTCCGCCACCGTGAACCGAGTGCTGAAGGACTGCCAGGCGCCGTCGATCACCAGAAGGAAGCCGTCGCCCTCCCGGAAGAGCCGACGGCGCTTCGGACTCCTGGGGTGCGCCGGCGTATGGCTCCGGGCACGCCGCTCCAGCTCCACCAGAGCCTCTTCGCGCGTGCCCTCGATGTGCGCCAGCACGTATGCCTCCGCGTGCTTGCGCTCCCCGACGCCCACAGTCGTCTCGATGACCAGTCCCCAGGTCGCCATGCGCCCCGCCCCTTCCGTTCGGTCAAGGAACAGCCTAAGAGGCGCGGTGGGACGGAGGGCCGGCCCGGCATCGACGGTGACTCACCGCCCCCGGTCGCCACCACCGTGATGACCAGCGGGCGCCGCGAAGGTGATGCGGAACAGCGCGCCGCCGTCCGTGGCGTTCTCCGCCGTCAGCTCGCAGTGGTGCGCCCGGGCGATCTGGCGGGCCATGGCCAGCCCCAGGCCCGAGCCGGGCAGGGCACGGGCCGTCCTGGCCCGGTAGAAGCGGTCGAAGACGTACGGCAGGTCCGCCTCGGCGATACCGGGGCCGTGGTCCCTGACCGTCAGTGCGCCGGTCGTCAGCGTCACCTCGACCGGGCCGCCCGGTGGGCTGAACTTCGCCGCGTTGTCGAGCAGATTGGTCAGCAGCCGGGCCAGCCGCGAAGGCACCCCGGGCAGGGTGAGGCCGGCGACCGGGTCGTCCGTCCACAGCGTGAACTCCGTCCCGGGCCAGTGCGCGCGGGCCGCCGCCACCGCGTGTTCGGTCAGATGCTGCAGCTGTACGGTCTCCAGCAGCGGATGCGGCTCCTCCTCCCGCGCCAGCTCGATCAGATCGTTGATCAGGCCGGTCACTTCGCGCAGCTGCCGGGCGAGAGCCGACGAGGCGCGGTCGCGCTGGGCGTCGGTGAGCCGGTCGGCGCGGGCGAGCAGTTCGGCGTTGGTGCGCAGTGCCGTCAGCGGAGTGCGCAACTCGTGGGACGCGTCCGCCACCAGCCGCCGCTGTGCGGTGACCGACTGCTCCAGCTCGTCCAGCATGGTGTTGAAGGTGGCGGCGAGTCGGGTCACCTCGTCCTGACGGCCCGGCGGACCCGGTGGCAGTTCGATACGGTGCCGGGCGTCGCGGGTTGCCGCGATCCGCTCCGCGGTCGCCGTGAGCCGGGCCACCGGAGCCAGGCCGGTGCGCGACACCCCGTACCCCAGTGCCCCGGCCAGCAGCACGCCCGTACCCCCGGCCAGCGACAGCAGCCAGGCCGCCTGCCGTACCCCCTTGTGCACCGTGTCGGCGCGCAGGGCCACCTGGAGCGCTTTCCCTTTGCCGAACGTGGTGGTCAGCATCCGGGCAGGGCGGCCGTCGAGCGTGATGTTGGTGAAGTACGGAGTGCGCCGCCCGGCCGCGACCTCGCGCACCGGAGTGGAGACCGGCAGAAGATACGGCTGCTTCCCGGGATCGTCCGCCGGATCGGCCGGAACGATCTGCGCACACGCCGGCGCCGAGAGGAAGCGGCATTCGCCCGCCAGCACGCCCGGCGCCTCCTCCCGGTTCTGCTGGGTGACCCGCGTCGCCGACTGCGTCAGATTCAGATCCAGTTGGTGATACAGCGCGTAGCGCAGAATGAAGAACGCGGCGGCGCACACCCCGATGGCGACCAGTGCGACCGCGGCGGACGCGGCGAGGGCGAGCCGGGTGCGCAGCGGCCGGCGCCGCCGCCAGCGCGCGCCCAGCCTGCGGCCCGCGCTCATGGCACGTCCAGCCGGTAGCCCACGCCATGCACCGTGTGGACCAGCCGGGACTCGCCGGCCGCCTCCAGCTTGCGGCGCAGATAACCCACGTACACCGCGAGCGAGTTGGAATCGGGGCCGAAGTCCCGGCCCCAGACCCGTTCGTGGATCAGCTCGCGGGGGAGCACCTGGCGCGGATGACGCATCAGCAGCTCCAGCAGGGCGCACTCGGTCCGGCTGAACTCCAGGGGGCGCCCGCCCCGGCTGCCGGTCCGGGCGGCCGGGTCCACCACCAGATCCGCGAAGCGCAGCTCGGACGGGTCGTCAGGACCGTCAGGGGCCGTTCTGCGCAGCAGGGCCCTCACCCGCGCGGTCAGTTCGTCGAGCGCGAAGGGCTTCACCAGATAGTCGTCGGCTCCCGCGTCCAGCCCGTCGACGCGCTCGCTCACCGAGTCCAGGGCGGTGAGCACGATGACCGGCGTGCGGTCGTCGAGCGCCCGCAGCCGCCGGCACACGGCCAGCCCGTCCATGACCGGCATCATCACATCGAGCACGATCGCGTCCGGCTGCCAGGCGGCCACCTCGGAGAGCGCGGCGAGACCGTCCGCCGCCTCCCGGACCTCGTAACCCTCGACACGGAGGCCGTCGGCCACCGCGGACCGGACCTCCGGATCGTCGTCGACCACCAGGACCTTCGCTGCTCCCATGACACAGAGCTTGCCAAACCGCGTTCTTAGATCCCTCTTAAAGCACTTCGCGATCGTGGCCGCCATGCGCACACCACCCATTCACCGTCCTGCGGAGCGACCCGTACCCGGTCCGTGGACCGCCGGGGAGCCGCTGTCCGTCGTGATCGGCGCCGGTGGCACCGGCGGCCACATCTACCCCGGTCTCGCGCTCGCCGAAGCGCTGCGCCGGGCCGTACCCGAGGCGGTGATCTCCTTCGTCGGCACGACCCGCGGCCTGGAGACCGAGCTGATACCGGCCGCGGGACACCGGCTGCACACCGTCGACATGATTCCCTTCGACCCGTCGCTGGGAGCCAGGCGCTATCTGCTGCCCGCCGCCCTGCTCAGGTCCGGCGCCCAGTGCCGGACGATCCTGCGCGACCAGCGCGCACACATCGCCGTCGGCATGGGCGGCTACCCCAGCGCTCCCGTCATCCTCGGCGCCCGGCTGGCAGGGCTGCCCAGCCTGATCCATGAGTCGAACGCCGTACCCGGGCGGGCCAACCAGTTCGCGGCCCGGCTCACCCCGCATCTCGCCGTCGCCTTCGACCGCAGCCGCGCGCACCTCGCGGGCGGCGAGAACGCCCTGACCACCGGCATGCCCATCGCCGCGCCGATCGCCGGGCTGGACCGCTGCGCACTGCGCGAACAAGCGCGCCGCACCTTTCGCGTCCCGGACGGAGCGCGGCTGCTGCTGGTCAACGGCGGAAGCCTCGGCGCCGCACGGCTCACCGAGGCCGCGATCGGGCTCGCGCACCGGTGGCGCGACCGCACCGACGTCCATCTGCTGATCAAGACCGGACCCGCCGCGTTCGAGGAGACCGCACGCCGGCTCGGCGACTGTTCCGTCGCCCGGGCCGTGCCGTATCTCGACCGGATGGACCTCGCTTATGCCGCTGCCGACCTCGTCGTCTGCCGGGCCGGTTCGGCGACCGTCGCCGAGCTCGCCACCACCGCGGTGCCCGCCGTCCTCGTCCCCTATCCCCATGCACCCGGCGACCACCAGACACACAACGCCCGGGTTCTGACCGATGCCGGGGCGGGACTGCTTCTCCCGGACGCGGAAACCACCGCGGACCGGCTCGCCGCCCTCGCAGGGCCGCTGCTGGCGGACCCGGCACGGCTGGCCGCGATGAGCGCGGCCGCAGCCCCGGGACCGCACGCCCACGCCGCCGACCTGCTGGCCGCCCGTGTTCTCGACATCGCCTCGACCACCAAGGAGCACTCCGCATGAACTGGCACAACCGCACCGTCCTCGTCACCGGCGCCGAAGGCTTCATCGGCTCCACCCTCGTCGATCTGCTCGTGGAGCGCGGGGCCCGCGTCCGCGCGTTCGTGCACTACAAGCCGTACGCGGAGAAGGGGTATCTGGCCCACCACATGGGGGAGGTGGAGATGATCGCCGGCGATGTGCGCGACCAGGGCCGGGTCATGGACGCCGTCGCGGGCTGCGACACGGTCTTCCATCTCGCCGCGCTGATCGGCATCCCCTACAGCTACGACTCCCCCGGCGCCTATGTGCAGACGAATGTGAACGGTACGGAGAACATCGCGGAAGCCTGCCGCAGGCACGGGGTCCGCCGTCTGGTGCACACGTCCACCAGTGAGGTCTACGGCACGGCCCGTACCGCCCCGATATCGGAGGACCACCCCCTCCAGCCGCAGTCCCCGTACTCCGCCTCGAAGATCGGCGCGGACATGATGGCGCTCTCGCACTGGCATGCCTTCGAACTGCCGGTCACGGTGGTCCGGCCCTTCAACACCTATGGTCCGAGGCAGTCCGCACGGGCCGTGATCCCCACGATCCTCGCCCAGCTGCACGCGGGCACACAGGAGATCAGGCTCGGCTCGCTCACCCCGACCCGGGACTTCACCTATGTCACGGACACCGCCCGCGGATTCCTGGCGATGGCCGACTGCGACCAGGCACTCGGACAGGTCGTCAACCTCGGCACGGGACAGGAGATCTCCGTCGGGGAACTGGCCCGAAAGCTCATCGCCGCTTCCGGCCGCAGCGCCGACATCGTCGTCGACCCGGCGCGGCTGCGGCCTTCCGGCAGCGAGGTGGAGCGGCTGCTCTCCGACAACCGGCGGGCGCGGGAGTGGGCGGGCTGGGAGCCCGAGGTGCCGCTGGAGGAGGGGCTGAAGCGTACATCGGAGTGGGTGGCCGATCATCCGCATCTCTTCGCCGCCCACCGCTACCAGGTCTGAGCCGGTCCACCGCGCTTGGTGTGCCGGGTGTGCCCGCTGCATCCGGCGGGTCCGGCGGGTTGCCGATCCGGCCCTCTGGCAGCCGACCGCCGCACTCACGGGCGTGACCGCCGCCCTTTCGGCCGGTGCCGGCTTCCTGCCGGTCTCCGGCGGCGCCGCCGTTCCGTCTGCTCCGGCCGTTCGGGCGGCGTCCTCGGCTCCATCCCGCCTTCGGCAGGCCGATGCCGGCCCCGGCCGATGGAGTGGTTGTGGCGGCCGCGAGCAGGCAGCGCGACCATCTGTCCCGGCCGTCCCTGCCCGGCTTCGCCCACCTCATCGTGGAGGGATTCATTCGCAGTCCGGGGTGGCCTGCCACCTCTTGGGGAACTACATCCTTTTGGATCTCGGCAACGGCGTGTACGCGGGCTGCGCCCATCTGCGGCGCGGCTCCCTGCAGGTCTCCGTGGGCAAGCGGGTGACGGCCGGTCAGGAGATCGCCGAGTGCGGAAATTCCGGCAACTCCTCCGAGCCGCACCTGCACTTTCAGCTCATGGACGGCCCGATGTCATGACCGCGCACGGCCTGCCGTTCGAACGGCACTACCGCGACGACCACGGGATGGAGTCGGACCGGAGTGCCCGAGGACTCCACCCATGTCGTTCGGATGCAGTCCTGGGTCCGCCAGGCGCGGGCCCCGCGCAACCTGCCCGTGGGGTGGTGAAGCAGGGCGCGACGGTGTCTTGACGAGGGGCGGGTGCGGGCATAGCGTCGCGAATGTACTGAGCAAGCGCTTAGAGAGGTCGTTCGTGCCGCACACCGACCCGACCCCCGCCACCCCCGACCCGGACGCCCGGGCTTCGGCCGCTGCCACGGATGCCGCTGCCACGGATGCCGCTGCCACAGACGCCGCAGAGGCTGCCGCCGCGGAGGCCGTCGCCCGTATCGAAGCCGCGCTCACCGGTCCGGGAGCCCCGTTCGCCGTGGTGCGGGTGGAGGACGGGACGCATGCGGGGTCGCTCGTGTACGCGGACGGGCCCAGGACGCTCCGTGAGTTCGTGGAGGCCACCTGGGCCTTCGGGGACCGGCCGTTCCTGATCGCGGGGGAGCGCAGCTACTCGTACACAGAGTTCTTCGCCGCCGCGTCCGCGCTGGCGTGCCGGATGACCGGGGAGTACGGGCTCCGCCGGGGTGACCGGGCCGTCGTCGCGATGCGTAACCACCCGGAGTGGCAGATCGCCTTCTGGGCCGCGCAGCTGGCCGGTCTGGTCGCCGTACCGCTCAATGCCTGGTGGACCGAGGACGAGTTCACGTACGCGCTGGACGACTCCGGGCCGCGGGTGCTCCTGGTGGACGGCGAGCGGCTGCCCAGGGTCGCCGGATGGGCGGCGAAGAACGGGGCGCGCGTGGTCGTCTTCCACGAGGAGGGGGCGGTCCCGGACGACGTCGAGCGGTACGAGGACCTGCCCGCGCCCGATCCGCTCGCCGCGCCCCCCGAGGTCGAGATCCGGCCGGAGGACGACGCGACGATCATCTACACCTCCGGCACCACGGGCAGGCCCAAGGGCGCGGTCGCCACCCATCTCGCCCAGGTGGGGGCCGTACTCAACCCGCGCTACCACGCGGCCGCCTCCCTGCTCGGGCGCGGGATCATCCCGGGGCAGGGGCCCGCCCCGGTGTCGCTGCTGACGTTCCCGTTCTTCCATGTCGCCGCCTTCACCGGCTTCTACGCGGCGATGGCGGCGGGCGGCACCCTCGTCCTGATGCGGAAGTGGGACGCCGAGGAGGCGCTCCGGCTGATCCGTGAGCACCGCGTCACGCACTACGCCGGTGTCCCGGCGACCGCGCTCCAGCTGCTCGCCGCGGCCGAGCACGCGGGCGACGGCCTGGAGAGCCTCCAGATGCTGAACACCGGCGGGGCCGCCGCCCCGCCCGACCTCGTCGCGCAGCTGACCGCAGGCCACGGCGACCGGATCGAGCCCCGCAACGGCTACGGCCTGACCGAGACCAGTGGTGGTGTCCTGGCGAATTTCGGCGCCGAATACCGGCTCCACCCCGGCAGTGTCGGCCGTCCGACGCCCACCACCGAGGTGCGGATCGCCGGTCCTGCGGGCGAGGCGCTGCCGGAGGGCGAGGTCGGCGAGCTGTGGCTGCGCGGCCAGTCCCTGGTCCGCGGCTACTGGCGCGACGAGGCGGCGACCGCTCAGGCGTTCACCGACGGCTGGCTGCGGACCGGTGATCTCGCGGTGGTGCACGACGGGCGGGTCAGCGTCGTCGACCGGATCAAGGACATGGTGATCCGCGGCGGGGAGAACGTGTACTGCGTGGAGGTCGAGGCGGTGCTGCACGACCACCCGGACGTCGAGGACGCGGCGGTACTGGGGGTGGCGCACCCGGTCCTGGGCGAGGAGGTCGCCGCCGTCGTCCGGCTGCGGACCGGTGCCACGGTCACGGTCGAGGAGCTGCGGGCGCACGTCGGGCGGAGTCTGGCCGCGTTCAAGGTCCCGGCCCATGTGCTCGTACGCGAGGAACCGCTGCCCCGTAATCCGACCGGGAAGATCCTCAAGCGGGAGCTGCGCGGGCCGGTCGAGGCGGAGGTGCGGCGGGCGGTCGGAGGCGAGTGATCACGGTGGGCGGGGTGGTAGCCGGTGGTCAGGGGCGAGTGATCCGGACGCGGTAGTTTCCCTTGTCGTCCTTGTCGAGCACGGATATGCGTATCCCATGGGCCCGGTCGGTGAAGGTCCCGCCCTTCTGGTAGGGGGCGTCGGAGAGCTCGGCGTGCACATTGGGCAGCCGGGTGCAGCCGCTGCTGTCCTTGGTGCTGTCCGCCACGGACACCGGTTCCTGACCGGTGTCGACGTCCGTGCTCACCTTGTAGATCAGCACGCCGGGCCGGCAGACCCCCTGGTCGTTGCCCGCCCGGGTCCGCACCTCCACCGCGTAGCCGGACTCGCTGCTCAGCGGTATGAACGCCAGCTTCGTGCCGCCCCGGGTGGCCAGCGGTTTCAGGACGTGGTCGCTGGTGCCGGGCTTGGCGGCGCAGCTGATCTGCTTGTTGTCCAGCCAGCCGAGCTTCCACTTGTGCCAGCCCAGCAGGTCGTTATTGACTCCCCAGTCCTCGGACATGATGTCCCAGTGCCCGACCGAGCCGCCGCCCTCCGTGGTGTAGAGGTCGGGAAGGCCGAAGACATGGCCGTTCTCGTGCGGCAGGACGCGGTATCCGGTCTGTGTGAACGACCCCGAGCCGTCGTCCTGGCGGCTGTAGATGAAGGACATGTTGGAGAGCGGGACACCGTCCGCGTGCAGGGCTTCGTCGTTGCCGGAGAACGTCACGGACAGGACGGTGTCCAGGGCGGAGGGCCCGGCGTTCGGTGTGACCAGGATGTTGACCAGGTCGTACGTACTGAAGTCGACCTTCGGATCGGCTGCGGCGACGATGTCCTGGACGAGGTGGCGGTAGCCCGGTTCGTACGGTGATCCGCGGTCCACCCCGTACTCCGAGTACGGCAGTGGCATCCGCAGCCAGGACTTCACGGGGGCGTCGGGGACGTAGGTGAGTCGCCCGTACGAAGCGGTCCGGAACCATATCGTGGTCTGCGGGAAGAATTCGGCGTACCGGTCCATCGCCGGCTCGGGGCCCGGCGCGTCCGGGAAGTCGATCATCAGGTTGAGGGCGTGAACCTTGCCCGTGGAGCGGGCGTAGCCCGTCGGAGTCGGCATGCCTTCCGACATCTGTACGCCCATGGTCGCCGGTATCCGGCACGGGGCGATCCCCGCCGCACGGGCCTCGGCCGTCGGGCCCGCCGAGGTCCGGCTGGGTATCGGGAGATTGCTGCTGGCCGTGGCCATTACGGCGATGACCAGGACTGTTGCCGAGCCGAGCGCGATCGGGTGGCGGCGCCTGCGTATCCGGTGGCGGGGCTTCTGCATATAGGCGCCTCGGGGTCCGCGGCAGTCGGCCGGCCCGGACTGCGCTCTGCGGATCAGCCTGTGACGGGTGGTGCGGCGCCGCTCGTTGGGTGCGCCGATCGGTTGGTTTTCCCGTTCCGGGGGTGTGGTTCAGGTCACAGTGTGCTGGGAAATAACCGGGGATCCTTTCCCCGTTTGAACCTGTGTCCCCGTGAAAGCGGGGAGGCGGTCCCCGGTTACGGGAAGGGGTCGCCGTGATGGACGAAGAGCGTCGCCCTGACCAAGAGCGTCGTGACGAGGACCGGAAGAGCCGGAAGGTAGGGACAGCCGTCGTGGATACCGTCACCCGCACCGCCACGGGAGCAGCGCAGCCCCGGACGACCCGTCCGCGGGCCGACGCGCTGCGCAACCGGGAGCGGATCGTGAC
The DNA here is from genome assembly GCF_043200155.1 of Streptomyces sp. NPDC048473. Taxonomy (NCBI): domain Bacteria; kingdom Bacillati; phylum Actinomycetota; class Actinomycetes; order Kitasatosporales; family Streptomycetaceae; genus Streptomyces; species Streptomyces sp. NPDC048473. The sequence continues at coordinate 31,933 of NZ_JBICXE010000039.1, read as the reverse complement.
GGCCGCGCGCGAGATGTTCGTCGAGTTCGGGCCGGATGTGCCGCTCGACGAGGTCGCCCGCCGCGCCGGCGTCGGCAATGCCACGCTCTACCGGAATTTCCCCGACCGGGCCGCGCTGACGCACGAGGTCGTGCTCTCGGTCACCTCCCGCACCACTGACCGAGCGGAGGAGGCGACGGCCGAAGAGGCCGATCCCTTCGCCGCGCTCAGCCGCTTCGTGCACGAGGCGGCCGACGAACGGATCGGGGCGCTGTGCCCGATGCTGTCCGGCGGCTTCGACAAGGACCATCCCGAATTGCTCGCCGAGCGTCGACGCCTCGAAGAGGCCGTCGAAGGGCTCGTGGCGCGCGCCATGTCCGCGGGGCGTCTGCGTACCGACATCGCCGTCGGTGACGTACTGGTCGCCCTCTCCCAGCTCACCCGGCCACTGCCCGGCACCGGATGCCTGGACATCGACCGGTTCACCCACCGTCACCTACAGCTGTTCCTGGACGGACTGGAGGCTCCGGCCCGGTCCGAACTGCCCGGAACGGCGGCGACCTTGGAGGACCTGCGGCGCCGGCCATGACGCCCGCACCGGGCCCCTGAGCCAGGTGCCCGGTGGCGCGCCCGCCACGCTTTGACCAACCCTTCCCTTTCACCGCGTTCCCTCTCGCCGACGGTCGTCCCGCCGACCGTCCTCGACCGACTGCCCGTTCACCGACCTCTCGGTTCACGACTTCACGCGCCCACGCGCGTCCTTAGGTGGATACCTCCATGTCAAAAACAGCTGATATCCGACTCCCGGACCCCAGCCGCTGGAAAGCGCTGGCGTTCATCGCCCTTGCGCAGCTGATGGTCGTGCTCGATGCCACGATCGTGAACATCGCGCTGCCGCACGCCCAGACGGCCCTGCACATCTCCGATGCCAACAAGCAGTGGGTCATCACGGCCTATGCCCTCGCCTTCGGCGGACTGCTGCTCTTCGGAGGCCGGATCGCCGACCTCTGGGGCCGTAAGCGGACCTTTGTCGTCGGCCTGATCGGCTTCGCGCTGGCCTCCGCGCTCGGTGGCGCGGCGCAGAACCAGGGCATGCTCTTCGGCTCCCGCGCACTTCAGGGTGTCTTCGGTGCGCTGCTCGCCCCGGCGGCCCTGTCGCTGCTCGCCGTGATGTTCACCGATGCCAAGGAGCGCGCCAAGGCGTTCGGTATCTACGGTGCGATCGCCGGTGGCGGTGGCGCCGTCGGCCTGATCCTCGGTGGCTTCCTCACCCAGACGCTGAACTGGCGCTGGACGTTCTTCGTCAATATCCCGTTCGCCGTCCTCGCGGCTGCGGGCGCGTACTTCGTGATCCGTGAGCCGGCCGGCAGCCGTAACCGCTCGTCGCTCGACATCCCCGGCGTCGTCCTGTCCGCGCTGGGTCTGGTCTCTCTGGTGTACGGATTCACCCGCGCCGAGTCCGCCGGCTGGTCGGACGCGCTGACGATCGGCATGTTCGTCGCGTCCGGTGTGCTGCTCCTGTCGTTCGTCCTGACCGAGGCCCGGGTCAAGTCGCCGCTGCTGCCGCTGCGCGTCGTGCTGGACCGCAACCGCGGCGGTGTCTACCTCTCGCTGGGTCTGGCCATCATCGCGATGTTCGGGCTGTTCCTCTTCCTGACGTACTACCTGCAGGTCGTGAAGGGCTACTCGCCGATCAGGACGGGCTTCGCCTTCCTCCCGATGATCGCGGGCATGATCACCGGATCGACGCAGATCGGTGCCCGGCTGATGACCCGGGTTCCGGCGCGCAAGCTCATGGGTCCGGGCTTCCTGACCGCCGCCGTCGGCATGCTGCTGCTGACGCAGCTGGAGATCGGCTCCTCCTACACCACGCTCATCCTGCCCGCGCAGCTCCTGCTGGGGCTGGGTATGGGTACGGCGTTCATGCCGGCCATGTCGCTGGCCACGCACGGTGTCGAGCCGAGGGACTCGGGTGTCGCCTCCGCGATGGTCAACACCTCGCAGCAGGTGGGCGGCGCGATCGGTACGGCGCTGCTGAACACCATCGCCGCTTCGGCGGCGACGGCGTACGCCACCTCGCACGCCGCACTCGGCGCCACCGACCCGGAGCTGCTGAAGCTCCAGTCGATGGTGCACGGCTTCACCGGTGCGATCTGGTGGGCCGTCGGCATCCTGGTGGTGGCCTCCGCGATCGCGGTGACCTTCATCAACGCCGGGCGTCCCTCGATGACCGCGGTGACCGGAACCTCCGGTTCGGGTGACTTCGACGGTGTCGAGGACGAGTTCAAGGTCCCGGTCGTCGCCCACTGACGTGGCTTGCGTGACGCGCGACGTGAAGTGATGTGAACGCGGCTCTGCCCCGGTTCCGCTCGACGGGACCGGGGCAGAGCTGTGTTCGGTGAGCGGCTCAGCGCAGCCAGGGCAGGTCGGCGTCCGTGCCTTCCGGCTGCAGTCCGGTGGCGACGACCTGCATGATCTCGCCGAGCGAGCGCACCTGCTCGGGTGTGAGGCGGTCGAACATCGCCTGGCGTACGGCGCTGACATGGCCCGGCGCGGACCGGCGGAGCATCTCGTAGCCCTCGTCGGTGAGGACCGCGTTCTGGCCGCGCTTGTCGGACGGGCAGTCCTCGCGGCGCACCCAACCGCTCTTCTCCAGCCGCGCGACGGCATGCGAGAGCCGGGAGCGGGTGATCTTGGCGTCCTTGGCGAGCTCGGTCATCCGCTTCCGGCGGCGGGGTGCCTGGGAGAGCTGGACGAGCAGTCCGTAATAGATGTGCGGCATGCCGGCATCGCGCTGCAGCTGGCGGTCGAGGTGGTCCTCCATGAGCGTGGTGGCGTGGAGGTACGCACGCCAGACGCTCTGCTCTTCGTCGGAGAGCCAGCGGGGCTCGCCGGGGGATGCCGTGGTCATGTACTCCACTGTACGACCTTTTCTTGAAAGTTTAACTAGATAGAGCTAAGGTCTCGGAAGGTAGGAGCTTGAAGATTAAAGAACCCTTCATTAAAGAACCCTTCCTTCTCAAAGAGACCCAGTAGAAGACTTACCTCGATCAGCAGCGGATGGGGAGTGCCATGACTGTCACCGCGGAGCGCATGCCCGCCCTCTATCTCTCCCACGGCGCACCGCCGCTGGCCGACGACCCGGTCTGGCCCGGCCAGCTCGCCGCCTGGTCCGCCGAGTTGCCCCGCCCGCGCGCGATCCTGATGGTCTCCGCGCACTGGGAGGAGGCCCCGCTCGCCCTCGGCGCGACGGAGACCGTCCCGCTCGTCCACGACTTCTGGGGTTTTCCCGAGCACTACTACCAGGTGCGGTACGCCGCCCCGGGCGCCCCGGCGCTGGCCGAGAACGTACGCAAACTGCTGCGCGCAGCCGGTACGCCGGTCCAGGACATCCCGGACCGCGGGCTCGACCACGGGGCGTACGTCCCGCTGGTGGAGATGTTCCCCGGCGCCGACATCCCCGTACTCCAGATCTCCATGCCGACGCTGGACCCGCAGAAGCTGATGGACATCGGGCGCAGGCTCGCGCCGCTGCGCGACGAGGGCGTCCTGATCGTCGGCAGCGGCTTCTTCACCCACAACCTGGCCGCTCTGCGGCATGCGGGCGGCGGCACCCCGGGCTGGTCGGCGGAGTTCGACGACTGGGGGAACCGGGCGCTCCGGGCGCAGGACATCGACGCGCTGCTGGACTTCGAGCACAAGTCCCCGGCCGGCCGGCTGGCCCACCCGCGCACCGAGCACTTCGCGCCGCTCTTCGTGACGCTCGGCGCCTCGGAGGGCGAGCTGGACCGGGGCCGCAGCGTCATCGACGGGTTCTGGATGGGGCTCGCGAAGCGGTCGGTGCAGTTCGGCTGAGCTCTGCCCAAGGCCCCTGTCACAGGGCCGGCGGGTTCAGTTCGATCGAGCGGAGTGCGGCGGCGAGGGCCGTCGCATCGCCGATGTCCAGTGCGGTGTCCGTGAACTTGATCGTGTGATCGTCGCCGTGCGCCGCCGCCCGCGCGAAGAGCTCCTCGGCGGACGCGGTCGCCGGTGTGTACGGGGCCGGCTCGGCCGGGCCGTACGCGGCGGTGACCGCGGCGCTCGCCGCCCAGGCGGCTTCCAGGCTCGGCACCCAGAGGGCGCGGGGGAGCGCGGGCAGCGTGCGCAGCACGGCATTGGGCGCGGTCGCGGCATGCACCAGCATGATCGGTTCGCCGTGCCCGTGTGTGGCATAGCGGTGGGTCGCGGCCCGCACCAGCTCCTCCAGCCGGGCCTGCGCCTCGTCCGGGGCATCGGTGAACCGCTGCGGCCACACCGGGAACGCGGTGAGCTGCGCCAGCCGGTCCCGGATGCCGCCGCTCTGCTCGGGCACCGGCGGTACGGCGTCCAGCGCGGCCGCGGCGCTCGGCGCGGGCGCCAGCGGCGTCAGCGTGGGCAGCGGCTGGTGGCGGGCGGCCCAGTAGCCGAGGCCGTGGGCGAGCTCGGTGATCCGGGGCGCGGTCGCCTCACCGGTGAGCAGGGTGCGTACGGAGTGGCCGACCCGGATCACGGGGTGGGTGGCGCCCGCCGCGATGCCGGGCAGCAGCCGCGGCCACCACTCGGTCAGGACGTCCCGCCAGGGGCGCTCGGCCGTCTCCCGCTCGAAGTGCAGCGTCCAGTCCGCGATCCGGCGCGGGTCGCCCAGGGCCTCGCGCCAGTTCTCCGCGGTCACCCGGGACAGGGTGTCCGGCATGTCCTCCAGCTTGTGGCTGTAGTGGTCGAGCCATCGGTGGACGGCCGGTGCCTGACCGTGCCGGACCAGCGCCTCGACAGCCATCGGGCCGTGATTGCTCAGCCAGCCGTTCCGCTCGGGGCCCGCCGTGTGGAGGCGTTCCAGCGCCTCGTCGAGGATGCCGTCGAGGGTGCCTGTGGTGTCATTCATACGGAAGCACGCTAGGCGCGGCGCCCGTGGTGCGTAACGGGCCGTGGACCTAGGCCGCGACCGGGCCGGGCCCTAGGGCTGTGGCCCCAGCTGCTTCTCGTACCAGGCCACGTCCCAGTACGTGCCGAACTTCCGGCCCACCTCGGCGTACGTACCGACATGGCGGAAACCGAAGCGCTCGTGCAGCCGGGCCGAGGCGTCGTTGGGCTGGGTGATGCCCGCGTACGCGCGATGCAGGTCCTCGCCGGTGAGTGCCTCGAACAGGGACGTGTAGAGAAGCGTGCCGATGCCGCGGCCGGTGGCCCACGGGGCGCAGTACACGCTCACCTCGACCGAGGTCGCGTACGCCGCCTTGGGACGGAAAGCGCTGCTGGTGGCGTATCCCAGGACCGAAGCGGGGCCGACAATGCGGACATCCTGAGCAACCAGAAGACGGTGCGGGCCGTCTTCAGGGTGGGAACGAAGCCACGGCAGCCGCTGTTCGGGTGTGAAGGGGGCCGTATCGAAGGTGAGCGCGGTCTCGCGTACGTAATGGTTGTAGATGTCCGTGAGCGCCACCAAATCGCCTTCGGTGCCCGGCCTGACCTGCACTTCTGTCTGGATGCTCGGCATGCGCACTCCCTTCGCGGCGGCACAGGGTACTGCATGATCGCGAAAATGAATGCCAGGCATGGGAATTCTGTCCGGATTCCAGTCGTTGTTTCCATCGGATGCAGGGCACCCGAGAGGGTGTCGCGACCTACTCAGCAAGGGAGCACGCATGGCAACCCGTGCCGTCGCCCGACGTTCGTCCGCCACCGGCGGGACCAGCCGGGCAGGCAGTGTTCGCGCCTCGGGCGGAGAGATCGCCGATCGCGACCTGGTCGGCATGTACCTGGACGAGATCGCGCGTACGCCGCTGCTCGATGCCGCAAAGGAGGTCGAGCTGTCGCAGACCGTGGAGGCGGGTGTTTTCGCGAGGCAGGTTCTCGACGGTGCGGTGGAGAGCGAAGCCGGTGGAGCCACGCGCGAGGAGCTGGAGGCGCTGGTCGCCGAGGGCGAGCGCGCCAAGGACATATTCATCCGTTCCAACCTCCGGCTGGTCGTCGCCGTCGCCCGCCGCTATCCGCGGGCCGGGCTGCCCCTGCTCGACCTGATCCAGGAGGGCAACGCCGGCTTGGTGCGCGCGGTCGAGAAGTTCGACTACGCCAAGGGCTTCAAGTTCTCCACGTATGCGACGTGGTGGATCCGTCAGGCCATCACCCGTTCCATAGCCGACCAGTCCCGTACGATCCGGCTCCCCGTCCACCTGGTGGAGGAGCTCGGCCGGATCCGCCGGGTGCAGCGCGAGTTCAACCGTGAGCACGGGCGCGAGCCGGACCACACGGAGATAGCCGCCGAGCTGGACTCCACGCCGGGGCGCGTGGGCGACGTCCTGGACTGGGCCCGTGACCCGGTCAGCCTCAACATGTCCGTGGACGACGACGGCGATACGCAGTTCGGCGATCTGCTGGAGGACACCTCCGCGGTGTCGCCCGAGCAGTCGGTGATGACGCTGCTGCGCAGCGAGGAGCTGGAGGACCTGATCGGCAAGCTCGACAACCGCACCGCATCGATCATCCGTATGCGGTACGGCATCGAGGACGGCCGTGAGCGGACCCTCACCGAGGTGGGCAAGCAGCACGGGCTGACCCGTGAGCGGATCCGCCAGATCGAGAAGCACGCGCTGCTCGAACTGAAGCGAATGGCCCACGACACGGGTTTTGACGCTGCGGCATGAGCCCTCGTCCAGTAACCTCCGAAATAGGTCGCTTCGTGTGACCCCCTGAGCTGAGTCCCGGCGCCCACCCCCCCCTGGCGCCGGGGCTCATTCTTTTTGCTTTTTGCGGGCCGGCCGCCCCCGGCCTTCTCCCGGGCGGCCACTCGTCAGCGTGCTGCCGCGCGGGTCAGCCGGGCGCCCAGGTCGCTCAGGTAGTCCACCAGCTGCGGCGGCTCGTGCGCGGTGAACTCGCAGTCCACCAGTGCCAGTCGCAGCGCCACCCACTCCAGCGAGTCCGACAGGACCGCCCGCAGTCGGCAGCTGTTCTCACCGGTCCGCTCCAGCGGGCCGATCGAGGCCGGCAGTCGCGCGGACACGAAGTCCGCCGGGGCCGCGAAGCTCACATCGACCGCCAGCTCCGGCTGCCGCCGGGCGATGGAACTGCCGAGAAGCTCCGCCGCATCACCCGAGGGCAGCTCGCGCGGTGTGAACCGGGCTCCGGTCGCGAACGGCTCGCTGACCCGGTCGACCCGGAACGTACGCCAGTCCTCGCGCCCCAGGTCGTATGCGACGAGATACCAGCGCCACCCCGTGCTCACCAGCCGGTACGGTTCGGCCTGCCGCCTCGTCTCGGCGCCGTCGCCCGCGCGGTAGGCGAACCGCAGCCGCTCCCGCCCGGTGATCGCCGCCGCCATCACCGTCAGCGTGTGCGGATCGATCGTCGAACCGTCGCCGCGGGTCAGCGGCATCGTCGCGTTCTGCAGGGTCGAGACCCGGTGCCGCAACCGCGACGGCAGCACCTGCTCCAGCTTCGCCAGGGCCCGTACGGACGCCTCGTCGACCCCCTCGATGGCATGCCCGGCACCCGCCCGCAGGCCCACCGCGATGGCCACCGCCTCCTCGTCGTCGAGGAGCAGCGGCGGCATGGCGGTGCCCGCGACGAGGCGGTAGCCGCCGACCGATCCGCGCGAGGCCTCGACCGGATAGCCGAGCTCACGGAGCCGGTCGATGTCGCGTCGGATGGTGCGCGGGCTGACGTAGAGCCGCTCGGCGAGCTCGCTGCCCGGCCACTCGCGGGGCGTCTGGAGGAGCGACAGCAGATTCAGCAGTCGTGCCGGGGTGTCGGTCATGGGCTCAGCCTCGTGCCGGGGTGTCGGTCATCTCACCAGGATGCCCATCCATTGGGTCATGAGCTGACCTAATGGCCGCTTAGCTTCTTCGTATGACTTCTTCCGCATCTCTGCCGTCCACGGCATCCGGGCCCACGGTGTCCTCGGACCCGTCGGACCGGCGACGCTGGTTCGCGCTCGCCATCGTGATGACCGCGGCCTTCATGGACCTGGTCGACGTCACGATCGTCAACATCGCCATACCGAGCATCAAGCGCGACACCGGTGCCTCGTTCAGCTCTATCCAGTGGATCACCGCCGGATACGCCCTGGCCTTCGCGGCCGGTCTGATCACGGGCGGCCGGCTCGGCGACATCTACGGCCGCAAGCGGCTCTTCCTCATCGGTATCGGTGGCTTCACGCTGGCCTCCGCTCTCTGCGGCTTCGCCGCGAACCCGGAGATGCTGGTCGCCTCCCGCGTCCTCCAGGGCGGCACCGCCGCGCTGATGGTTCCGCAGGTGCTGTCGATCGTGCACGCCACCTTCCCGGCCCATGAGCGCGGCAAGGTCTTCGGCCTCTTCGGCGCGATAGTCGGCCTCGGTGCCGTCTCGGGACCGCTGCTGGGCGCGCTGCTCACCGAGTGGAACATCGCCGGTCTCGAATGGCGGCCGATCTTCCTGATCAACCTGCCGGTCGGCATTGCGGGCCTGATCCTGGGCCGGAAGTTCATCACCGAGTCCAAGGCCCCCAAGGCGCTCCGGCTCGACCTGATCGGTGTCGCCCTGGTGACGCTGGGGCTGCTGATGCTGATCTACCCGCTCACCCGTGGGCGCGAGCTGGGCTGGCCGGTCTGGGGCTATGTCTCGATGGCCGGCAGTCTCCTGGTGTTCCTGGTCCTGGTGGTGTTCGAGCGGGAGAAGGCACGCAAGGACGGTTCGCCGCTGGTCGAGCTGTCGTTGTTCCGGGTCAAGAGCTTCGCGGCGGGCATCGCCGTGCAGCTGACCTTCGGTATCGGCCTCGGCATCTTCTTCCTGGTCTGGACGCTCTACATGCAGATGGGCCTCGGCTGGAGCACGCTGCGGGCCGGCACGACCGGTATCCCGTTCTCGGTCGCCGTCTCGTTCGCCGCCGGGATCTCCGTACAGAAGCTGGTGCCCCGCTTCGGCCGCAAGGTTCTCCAGTCGGGCGCGCTGCTGATGGTCGTCGGCCTGCTGCTCTACATCTGGGAGTCCGACCGGTACGGCATGGGCATCACGTCCTGGCAGATGGTGCTGCCGCTGGTGGTCATGGGCACCGGCATGGGCCTGATCGTGGCCCCGCTGACGGACGCGGTGCTGTCCGAGGTGCCGAAGGAGCACTCGGGTTCGGCCTCCGGGCTGATCAACACCGTGCAGCAGATGGGCAATGCGCTCGGGCTCGGACTGGTCTCGGTCGTCTTCTTCGGCTCGATCGGGGACCGGCTGACGCCGCAGCAGGTGGGCCCGGCGTTCGCGGAGGCGTTCCAGCACTCGCTGTGGTGGGTGGCCGGGGTGCTCGCGGTGATCTTCCTGGTGATGTTCGCGCTGCCTGCGCGGCCGCGGCAGCACGTGGAGGGCGACGACGAGGGCGTGAACACCGTGGACGAGCCCGTGGACTCCGTGGGCGGGCCCGAGGCCGAGCTCGGCAAGGAGCCCGCGCTGACGCCGTGATGCTCTGACGCGTGACGCATGTGCCCGCACCCCTTCCGTGGTGCGGGCACCTGCGTGTGTGGGCGCGAACGCGGGCGTGGGCGCGGGCGTGAGCCCTCCCCGGCCCCGCGCCCCCGACCCTCGGCCCCCGGGTCAGCAGATGTGCGTACGGCTCTCCATGGCTCCGCGTGCGGCGTCCTCGTCGCCGTACACCTCGCACATGTGGCGGCCGTCCGGCGTGGCCGTGTGCTCGACCTCCCACAGGCTCGTCTCGCTGCCGTCGAGCAGCAGGAAGGCGTGCTCGTACAGAGTGAATCCGGCGTCCCGCCCGTCCACCTGGCACTGCCGGCCGAAGACCTGGGTGATGTGGTGGGCGAAGGCGGCGCGCAGCAGCAGGGCGGTCTCCTCGCCGGGGCCGTCGCTGTTCTCCGCGCGGCGCAGGACGCGGCGGGCGTGGTCGGCGGAATTGTCCGGGGCGTACATCCGGGGCAGCGGGGCCGGGGGAGCGGTCATCAGGACCGTGAGTATCTCCAGGTCGGCCTGCGGCCCGTCGTCCCCGAACACCGGGACCTCGCCGAAGCCGCCGGTCAGCCGGGCAGCGGCGATATGGACATCGGCCTCGTCGTCGTACAGCTCGTGGTGGCGGAGGTCGGGATCCGTCCGGGACCGCGGGTTTGTTGCGCTCCGCGGACCGCCGTGCACCAGCTCCCACAGGGTGAAGGGGGTGCCGTCGGACAGCAGATACGTGTGCCGGTAGGTCTCGCGGTGGAGTACGGAACTGTGGTGCGAGGAGTGCAGGGAACTGCTGTGGGCGAGTGCGGTACCGAGTCTCTCGACCGTGCTGTCGGGCAGGTCGAAAGAGTTGAGTGCCCGTCGCAGGAGTCGCTCGAGGTGCTGCTCGGTTGTCTCGTACGGATCGCTCAAGGTGCTGTCTCCAGGCCGTCGCCGCGTGTTACTTGGTGCGTGCTTAACGTAGTCCCTGGGTCTGACATCGTGACCGGGGTTCAGGAAAACGTATGACACACGCAGATGGTTCCTGGCGGTTCGTCCGAACTTCCTTACCCGGCAGGCGAGTCGGGGTCCGGGGGGCGGTGCGGCGACGGCCGTGAGGGGGGCAGGCGTGCGCCGTAGAGATCGCTGTACGCGGGGCAGCTGCCGCCGCCGGTGCGGCCATTGACGTTCTGAGCTGCCCGGACGGCCTTCACGATGGCCCGGGTCAGGACGTCCGCGCCGGCCGTCAGCAGGTCGTTGAGCGCGATCGGGTTCTGCGGATCCAGTGGCCGGGCGCCGGTGGCCAGCGCGAAAACGGTGTCCCCGTCGGTCAGCAGATGTACGGGGCGGACGGCGCGCGCCAGCCCGTCGTGCGCCGTACCCGCGAGCTTCTGCGCCTGGGCCCGGGTGAGATCGGCGTCCGTGGCGACGACGGCGAGCGTGGTGTTGAGCGGAGGCCGCGCGTTCGCCTCCCGTGCCTCGGCCAGGCGCTGCTGCGCCGCCCGGTGGACCTCGGGCGCGGGGTGCACCGGCGGTTCGGCGGCGCCGTACTCCCCGTACAGCACTCCGGTACGCGGATCGACGACCGAACCTGCCGCGTTCACCACGACGAGCGCGCCCACCGTGATCCCGGACGTCAGCCGCACGCTCGCCGTGCCCACCCCGCCCTTGAGCTGTCCGGCGACCGCGCCCGTGCCGGCGCCGACACTCCCCTCGACGACCGGCGCTCCCGGCGCCGTACCCGCCGCGTCCTCCACCGCCGCGCGGCCCGTCGAGGCGTCTGGACGGGCCCGCCAGTCACCGCCCCGCCCCAGGTCGAAGATGCACGCGGCCGGGACCACCGGCACCACTTGCGCCGGATCGGGGCCGACCTGCACCCCGCGCCCCTGTTCCTCCAGCCAGGCCATCACGCCGGACGCCGCATCCAGGCCGTACGCGCTGCCGCCCGTCAGGACGACGGCATCGATGCGCTGCACCAGATTGCGCGGATCGAGCGCGTCCGTCTCCCGGGTGCCGGGGCCGCCGCCGCGTACGTCGACGGCCGCGATCGCGCCGCCCTCGGGAGCGAGGACCACGGTGGTGCCGCTCAGCGCGCCCGCGCCCGCGACCTGCGCATGACCGACGCGCAGCCCGGCGACATCGGTCAGCGCGTCCAGCGGCCCGGCGGCATCGGCCGGCGCGTCGAGCGGCCCGGACGATATGGGCGATGTGCGCTGCGCGGAGGGGGCCGTCGGCTTCTGCGGTTCTTCCGTCACTGCGTGCTCCTCACTGGATTCACCACTCCCGACTCACGGCTCGCCGTCCGTCCGCTCACCCGCCACATCCGCGTGCTCACCCCGCCACAGCGGGCCGTCGGGACAGCGCCACCCCCACGGCCACGGTCGCGGCCGCCACCAGGCCGGCCGCGAACACCGCCCACCCCCCGGCGAACGTACAGGCCAGGATGGCCAGCGCGGCCACGGGGAGCGGCAGTTGCTCCGCGAGATCGCGTTTGAAGTGGCGAGCGTGCAGCGCCCATACCGACAGCAGGAAGAGTGCGGAGGGCACGGTTACCGCGGCGGCGGCCACCGTGTCCGAGACATGGGCCTTGCCCACGGCCTCCTCCACCGCGACCTCGATGCCCGAGCCGATCGCGGCCGCGGAGCCGAAGATCAGAAAGTGTCCGTATCCCCAGATGAACGCTTCCCTGCTGCCACGGAGGTAGTCCTGGATCGGCGCGGCGAAATAGATCCACCAGGCGGAGAAGACGATCAGCAGCCCGCCCGCGATGATCGGCAGCAGCTCACCGAACGCTTCGTGCTCGTCCACCGCTTCCTGGACCGCGACCGTGGCCGCCGCGATGGTCTCGCCCAGCACGATGATCGTGAACAGGCCGTACCGCTCACCGATATGGTGCGGATGCCAGCTCGTCGCGCGGTCGCGCTCGGCGATCGCCGGAACGGACATCTCCGCGAGCGCGAGCACGACGAAGACGACGGTACGCGCCGGGCCCGTGTTGTCGGTCAGCAGCAGCATGCCGATCCAGCCCAGCTGCACCACGGTGATCCCGACGGCGTACCGCAGCGCGACGCGTCGCTCGGCGCCCTGGGCGCGGTACGTGGCGCGCAGCCACTGGCTGGTCAGGGCGAGCCGCATCACGACATAGCCGACGATGCCGACCGTCCAGTCGCCCGCGTCGAAGGCGCGCGGCACCCCGGCGGCGAAGATGAGCACACCGGTGATCTGGACGAATGTGACCACGCGGTACAGCGGGTCGTCGGTGTCGTACGCCGAGGCGAACCAGGTGAAGTTGACCCAGGCCCACCAGATCGCGAAGAAGACAGCCGCGTAGCTGACGATTCCGGTGGCGGCGTGGCCCTCGGCGACGGCATGCAGCAGCCGCCCGCCCGCCTGCGCCACGGCGACGACGAAGCAGAGGTCGAAGAAGAGTTCCAGCGGGGTCGACGCGCGATGTCTCTCGGCGCGGCTGCGGGCAGTCATTCCAGGCATGGGGATCAGCACACCAGACGGGGTCGGCAGCGCTCGGGGAACGCGCCCCGGACGTGGGCCAGGAAAATCTTGCGAATGCATTCACAAGTGAACGGGGGTCCAAAGTTCTCGGAGAAACCACAGGGCAGCGGCATTGTGCCGGACCGGGTCCGACGGCAGCATCTGGGGGGTCGGCACGACCCGCTCGGGCGAGAGTATCGAGCACGGCCTGTGCCGCCGGCTCAGCACCGACCGCCCGGACCTCGCGTCCCGCATCGGCTGCCCCGCGGTCAGAGGCGTAGGCGCGGAGGCGCCCCAGGCCGTCGAGGCCGAGACCCCCGGCAGGCGGACATGACCGACGCCCGGCAGCCCCGTGACCAGGAGCCCTCCGGCTACCCGGAGTGCCGCCCGGGCAGCGCCCGCCCCGAGCTCAACCGCCCCGTCCACGAGCGCTATCCGCAGATCCGCTCCACCAGCGGCTACGGCGACCCCCGCGTCCGCCACACCGGTCCCGGCCCGGGGGCCGGCACCGACCAGGAACCCGAGCGCTCCTCGAAACTGACGGCCCGGCTGGCCCTGGCGATGACCGTCGTCATCGGACAGCTCTGGGGCCTGACCGTTTGCATCGACGCGTGGATGGAGGGCAACACCGGCACGGCCTGGTGGGGTGCCGGCTTCCTCTGTCTGTCGTTCCTCGTCGTCCTCGGACTGTGGGCGCTCGACCCGAAGGATCGCTGACCACGGCCGTACCCTTGAGATATGAGCACCGCCCCCGCCCCCGGCCCGCGCGATTCGAAGCCGACCCAGCCGGAACAGCCGAAACCCAGACCGGCTCTGATCTTCGACGATCCGCTGGACCAGCAGTCCGCGGACGATACGGACCGAGGGTGGGGCGAGCGGGCCCCGGCCGGCGGCAGCGCCGCCGATCTGGCGCGCTTTCTCGACGAGAAGCCGCCCCACCACATCTGAGACCCCGCTCCGTGGTGGTCCGACGACGCTGCTGCCGGTCCTCCTGTCCCGCGTCCCGCTACTGGTCGTGACCTCGGCCGGGGTCCTGGCCGCGGGTCTCGCCCCCTGAGCCGCCGCGCTGCGAGACGAGGGCGTCGCGGATCTCTTTCAGCACCTCCATCTCGCTGACCTCCAGCGTCTCCCGCACGCCCTCCTTCGCGGCCTGCATGGCCGCCCGCCTGGCGAGGTACTTCGCCCTGGGCGGCACCATCAGGAAGTAGACAACGGCCGCCGTGATCACAAAGCTGAGGGCGGCGCTGAGCACCGAACCCCACAGGATCCGGATTCCCTCGGTCGCCTCGCCCGTCTTCGGGTCCGTGACGCAGGGCCCCTTCAGGCAGGAGCTGTAGCTCTCCAGGTCCTTGGCGCCGAACGCACCGACCGCCGGGTTGATGACGCCCTTGACGACAGCGTTCACGATCTGTGTGAACGCGGCGCCGATGACGACGGCGACCGCCAGGTCGATCACATTCCGGCGCAGCTGGAAGGCTTTGAACCCTTCCAGCAGACTGACCTTTTTCTTCTCGCTCAAGGGTGAGCCTTCCTTCGCATGTGCCGTAGGCGGAGCAAACTCCTCCGCAACTTGCGGCAGTACGCGACGAAACCACCCAATTCACGCCTTTTGTCAGGTGACTTGACAGCTCATCAGTGCGAATCAGCACAGGGTCACCGCCAGCCTGGCCGAGATACCCGCACCGGCCAGCGATGCGGCCGTGCCCCGGGGGACGGACAGCACGATCAGCGCACCGTCCTCCGCGGGGCCTTCGGCCGTGGCCTGCGGTACATCTGCCACCCGCGCGCCCTTCGCCAGCACCCGGGCATCGGCTCCGGCCCCCTCGGCAGCGATCACGTCGACGCGGTCACCCGGCCGTAACAACCGCACCGTCCCGGCATCCGCGATCCGGACCGGCGCGGACACCAATGGAACCGGCCGCCGCGCCCGCTCCGGCACCGCCCCGGCCGTACCCCCTGCCCCATGCGCCGCATCGCCGCCCCCGCCCAGCCCGGTCGCGGCCAGCGCGGCCGCCGTCAGGGCCAGTCCGGCGGCCAGGGCGCGGCGCTGCCGCCACAAGGTCCGCCGCAGCCGGTGCCCACCACCTCCGCGCACCCGCAACGGCTCGAACGCGGGCACACCACAAGGCGGGGGAGCCGACGCCGGAGGCCCCGGAGCCATGGCCGGAGCGGAACGTTCAGCGGGCACACATGGGGACGACGGGAACGACGGGAACGACGGGAACGACGGGAGTGACGGGGAGGACTGAGACGACTGGGACGACGGGAACATGGCCAACACCACCTGCCGTGAGGAGTTTCGGGCGAACACCCCTCACGATCCACCGTCCACGAGATTCCCGCCGAAGCCTGTGGACAGCCCCGGCGTTGTGGATAACCCCGTCACCCACCCACGCCGCAACCGTCACCCGCCCACCCCGCAACCGTCACCCGCCCACCCCGCTGACGAAGCATCCCTAAGGAAGCTCGATCCCCGTCTCGAGCCCGTCCAGCGCATGCGAGCACGGGCAGTCGCGGTCCGCCTCCGCAGGCAGCGCGCCCACCACGTCGAAGAGCACCGCACGCAGCCGGTCCACATTGGCCGCGAACACCTTCAGCACCTCTCCGTGCGAGACGCCCTCCCCGGCCTCCGCGCCCGCGTCGAGGTCCGTCACCAGCGTCATCGTCGTGTAGCAGAGGCCCAGTTCACGGGCGAGGACCGCCTCCGGGTGCCCGGTCATCCCGACCACCGACCAGCCCATCGCCGCATGCCAGCGCGATTCCGCCCGGGTCGAGAAGCGCGGCCCCTCGACGACCACCAGCGTCCCGCCGTCCACCGGTTCCCAGCTCTTCGCGCGAGCCGCCGCCAGCGCGGCCCTGCGCCCATCGGGGCAGTACGGATCGGCGAAGCCCAGATGCAGGACGTTCGGCTCCGCCCCGTCCGCCCGGGTCTCCCCGTCGTAGTACGTCTGCGTCCGGGCCTTGGTGCGGTCCACCAGCTGGTCGGGCACGAGCAGGGTGCCCGGCCCGTACTCCGGACGCAGGCCGCCCACCGCGCACGGGCCGAGCACCTGACGTACACCGACGGAGCGCAGCGCCCACAGGTTGGCCCGGTAGTTGATGCGGTGCGGCGGCAGATGGTGGCCGCGTCCGTGGCGGGGCAGGAAAGCGACCCGGCGGCCGCCGACTTCGCCCAGGAAGAGGGAGTCGCTCGGCTGTCCGTACGGGGTGTCCACACGCACCTCCGTGACGTCCTCCAGGAAGGAGTACAAGCCCGAGCCGCCGATGACACCGATCTCTGCGTTCGCCATGCGATCACAGTAGCGGCGCGGGAAAACGCCGGGGACCCCGCCGAACAGATCGGCGGGGTCCCCGGGGAAGTGCGGTTGGTTCGGCTCAGGCGGCCGACGAACCACTCGTCGAGGACGACGAGGAGGACGAAGAAGAGGACGCGGCGGACGAGGAGGAAGCGGACGACTTCGTGTCCGACCCCGTCGACGACGACGATGAATCGGAACCGGACGCCTTCGCCGAGGACGACGCCGGCGTGCTGCTCGACGACGAGCCACGGCTGTCGTTCCGGTAGAAACCGGAACCCTTGAAGACAATGCCGACCGCCGAGAACACCTTCTTCAGGCGTCCTTCGCAGCTCGGGCACACGGTCAGGGCATCATCGGTGAACTTCTGCACCGCCTCAAGGCCCTCGCCACATTCGGTGCACTGGTACTGATAGGTCGGCACTTGCTCCTCCTGGCACTCTCACTCAATGAGTGCTAACGACGCTCCATACTGACGTATTCCGCTGGATCAGTCCACCGTGACCGGCTCCCGGTGACCGACACCACGTGCCACGGTCCGTCCCGAAGCGGCCGGTGCGAGCCTGGAACGCAGTGCCAGCAGGGTGACCAGCGCCAGTACGGTCCCCACCAGCGGCACCACAAAACCGGTGCTCGCGCCGTGGGCGTCCGCGAGCCGCCCGGCGACCGTCACCGCACCCGCCTGGCCGAGGGCGACCGAGCCCGTCAGCCAGGTGAACGCCTCGGTCCGCGCGGACCCCGGCACCAGCGCCTCGACCAGTGTGTAGCCGCTGATCAGGGCCGGGGCGATGGAGAGCCCGACCAGCAGTCCGAGCCCGGCCAGCAGGGGCACGGAGTGCACCGCCCACAGTCCGGACGCGGTCAGGGTCAGTGCCGCGTACCCGGCGATCAGGCGCCGCCGCGGCCCGCTCTTCCAGGCGATGGCGCCGCAGGCGATCCCGGCCAGCATGTTGCCGGCCGCGAAGACCCCGTACAGCAGACCGTTCGCCCCGGGCCGGCCGATCTCTTCGGCGAAGGCGGTCAGCGAGACCTGCATACCGCCGAAGACCGCGCCGATCCCCAGGAAGGCCACCGCGAGCACCCGTACACCCGGTATGGACAGGGCGGACGCATGCCGCTGGGAGGTGCCGGACGCGGTGCTGCGCACCGCGGGCTGGGTGCGGCGCTGCGCGGCGAAGAGCAGCCCGCCGACCAGGGTCAGCCCGGCCTCCGTGATCAGACCGGCCGCCGGGTGCACTCCTGTGCACAGTGCGGTGGCGAGCACCGGGCCGATGACGAAGGTGAACTCGTCCGTCACCGATTCGAAGGCGGCCGCGGTGGACATCAGCGGCGAGGCCTTGCGGCCCGGTGCCGCGCCCAGGACGGCCGCCCAGCGGGCCCGTACCATCGGCCCGATCTGCGGAACGGACGCACCGGTCGGCACGGCCGCCGCGAACAGGGCCCACAGGGGCGCGTCCGCCAGCGCCAGCGCCGTCAGCACCGATACGGACGCCGTGTGCACCAGGACACCGGGCAGCAGCACGGCGCGCTGGCCGAAACGGTCGGCGAGTTTGCCGGTCTGCGGTGCGAACAGAGCCATGGAGACACCGGTCACGGCGGCGACGGAGCCCGCGCTGCCGTACGAGCCGGTGGTGTGCTGAACCAGTAGCACGATGCCGATCGTCAGCATCGCGAAGGGCTGCCGTGCGGCGAAGCCCGGCAGGAGAAACGTCCACGCACCGGGGGTGCGCAGCAACTGCCCGTAACCGGGGCGGTCGGAGACCGTGGACGCCACGGTCCATGCCTTTCTGCCGCCTGGTGGCCGAGCCCCCGCAGGTCCGGGCCGGCACAGGTGGTGCGGGCTCGTGCGGGTGCTGCCGAGAGCTGTCCTCTTCGCGCGGAACTGCGGTAGATGCCGGGCGCTCAGCAGAGGCGGAGGACGCCACGACCGCCATACGGTCGCGCCAGCTCTGCATCAGGCAGAGTTGGTCGTTCAGGTTGGTCGATCGGGTTGGCCGACCCCACTGCAGGGGTCGATCAGGTTTCCTTCATGATACAGGCGGATGTCCTTGCGCACCTCTGATTGTGCGCAGGACCACCGCCCCCGCCTCGGATCGACAGCACGCAGCACGCAGCACGCAGCACGTAGTACACAGCCCGCAGCCCCGGCGGGCCTCTCAGTGGCGCGCTTTCGGCCCGTCGGCCTTCCCCAGCCTCTTCACGGCCTTCAGCGCGTGCGCCACATCATGGGCCACATGAGGCCCGGCGAGGCTCTCGCCACCGCTGCCACTCGTCCCCAGCCAGCCCGCGAGCTTGCCGCCCTCGCCGACCGCGCGCAGCCGTTCCTCCGCCGCGTCGCGTACCGGGTCGGTGGCGACCACCAGCAGTTCGTCGCCGCGCCGCAGCACGGTCGACGGCGCCGGTACGAAGCTCTTTGCGTCCCGAACGACCAGGGTGACGGCGGCCCCGGCGGGCAGCCGCAGCTCCCCGACCTCCACGCCGTGCATCTTCGACTTCCCCGGGATCGCCACGGACAGCAGATGGCCGCGCAGCCGCTCCAGCGGCGCCGACTCGATGCCCAGGTCGGCGGCCTCGGCCGGATCGTCGGTGATCTTCAGGGCCTTTGCCATCCAGGGCAGGGTCGGGCCCTGGATGAGGGTGTAGACGACGACGAGCACGAAGACGATGTTGAAGACCCGGGCGGAGCCATCGATTCCGGACACCATCGGAATGGTCGCCAGGATGATGGGTACGGCGCCGCGCAGCCCCGCCCAGGACATGAACGCTTTCTCCTGCCAGGGCAGCCGGAACGGCGCCAGCGAGATGAAGACCTCCAGTGGGCGTGCCACCACGGTCAGCACCAGTCCCACGATGACCGCGGGCCAGAAGTCGTCGTACAGATCGTGCGGGGTGACCAGGAGTCCGAGCAGCACGAACATGCCGATCTGGGCCAGCCAGCCGAGCCCGTCGGCGAAGCCGCGGGTGGCGGGCCAGTGCGGCAGTTTGGCGTTGCCGAGGATCATCGCGGCCAGATAGACGGCGAGGAAGCCACTGCCGTGGGCCAGGGCGCCCGCCGCGTACGCGGACACCGCGATCGCCATCACGGCGATCGGATACAGACCGGACGCGGGCAGCGCCACATGACGCAGTCCGAACGAGCCGAGCCAGCCGACGGCGAGACCGACGACCGCACCGATCGCGAGCTCCAGGGCTATCTCGCCGACCAGTACGTACCAGCTCTCCACCGGTCCCTTGGTCGAGAAGGCGACCACCAGGATCACGACGGGGGCGTCGTTGAAGCCGGACTCGGCCTCCAGCACACCGGTGACCCGGGCGGGCAGCGGCACCTTGCGCAGCACGGAGAAGACCGCGGCGGCGTCCGTCGACGAGACGACCGCGCCGATGATCAGCGACTGCCGCCAGTCCAGGCCGACCAGGTAGTGGGCCCCGGCCGCGGTGACGCCGACGCTCACCGCTACGCCGACGATCGAGAGCATCGCGGCCGCCGGCAGTGCGGGTTTGATCTCTTTCCACTTCGTGCCCAGGCCGCCCTCGGCGAGGATCACGACAAGTGCGGCATAGCCGATCACCTGGGTCAGTTCCGCATTGTCGAACTTGACGTCGAAGATGCCGTCCTGCCCTATGGCGATCCCGATGCCGAGGTACAGGAGCAGGCTGGGGAGCCCGCTGCGGGACGAGATGCGCACCGCCGCCACGGCGACGAGCAGGACGAGTGAGCAGGCGAGCAGGAGTTCGTTGAGCGCGTGGACAGTCAGTGGCCGTTCCTTCCCTGCGTAACGCCTGCCGAATCGACCCTCGGCATCGGCCATCGACGGCCAGTACTTCGTTACCTTACCTAATCTTTAACGTTTTCTTGACGCGCTCGATCATTCGTACGATCGCTGTGCAATTCGAACCATGCCGATGCCGCGTCAGAGCCGCCCAGGCGCTGCGCCTATGGTTGCTCCTGCACTCCCAGGACCACCTGCCCCTCGAAGGACAGCGATGCCCGCCAACACAACCGCCTCTTCCGGCACCACCGGTTCCGCCGGTGGGAAGACCGGCAGGAAGAAGGGGCGACGTGCCCGCCTGATCGTGATCGTTCTGGTGCTGGCGCTTGTCGCGGGTATCGGTTACGGCGCGTTCTGGTCCGTATCAACCGTGCGGGCCTCGTACCCGCAGACAACCGGCTCGATCAAGCTCGACGGCCTCGACGGCAACGTCGACGTCGAGCGCGACAGTTATGGAATCCCGCAGCTGTACGCGGACTCCGATGCCGACCTCTTCCGCGCCCAGGGCTTCGTGCAGGCGCAGGACCGCTTCTGGGAGATGGACGTCCGCCGTCATATGACGGCAGGCCGGCTCTCCGAGATGTTCGGTTCCGGACAGGTCGAGACGGACTCCTTCCTGCGCACGCTCGGCTGGCGCAAGGTCGCCCAGGAGGAGTACGACAAGGTCTTGTCCCCGGAGACCAAGAAGAACCTCCAGGCGTACGCGGACGGCGTGAACGCCTACCTCAAGGGGCGCGACGGCAAGGACATCTCCGTCGAATACGCCGCCCTCGGCCTCACCAACGACTACAAGCCGGCCGAGTGGACCCCGGTCGACTCGGTCGCCTGGCTCAAGGCCATGGCCTGGGACCTGCGCGGCAACATGCAGGACGAGATCGACCGCTCGCTGATGACCAGCAGGCTCGACACGAAGCAGATCGAGGACCTCTACCCGGAGTATCCGTACAAAACGAACGAGCCGATCGTCAGCCAGGGCGCGATCTCCTCGGTCACCGGGAAGTTCGATCCGGACGCGACACCGTCGACGAGCATCGGCTCGAACACCGCGGCGGGCGCCACCGAGGGCCTGAACACCCAGCTCTCCTCGCTCTCCGACACCCTCGACCAGATCCCGGCGCTGCTCGGCCCGAACGGCAGCGGCATCGGATCCAACTCCTGGGTGGTCTCCGGCAAGTACACGACGACCGGCAAGCCGCTGCTCGCCAACGACCCGCACCTGGCGCCTCAGCTGCCCTCGCTCTGGTACCAGATGGGCCTGCACTGCCGCGAGATCACGGCGAAGTGCCAGTACGACACTGCCGGCTACACCTTCTCCGGCATGCCCGGCGTGATAATCGGCCACAACCAGGACATCGCCTGGGGCTTCACCAACCTCGGCGCGGACGTCACCGACCTCTTCCTGGAGAAGGTCTCCGGCGAGGGCTATCTGTACGACGGCAAGGTCAAGCCGTTCACCGTCCGCAAGGAGACCATCAAGGTCGCGGGCGGCAAGAGCCGGGAGATCACCGTCCGCGAGACCAACAACGGTCCGCTGGTCTCCGACCGCAGCAGCGAACTGGAGAAGGTCGGCCAGAAGGCCCCCGTCACCAACGCGGCCCCGGACCGGGCCGATGGTTACGCGGTCGCCCTGAAGTGGACCGCGCTGGACGCCGGCCACTCCATGGACGCGGTCTTCGAGCTCAACCGGGCCAAGGACTTCCCGTCCTTCCGCAAGGCGGCCGCGGACTTCGAGGTTCCCTCGCAGAACCTCATCTACGCCGACACCAAGGGTCACATCGGCTACCAGGCCCCCGGAAAGATCCCGGTCCGTCTCCAGGGCAACGGCACGATGCCCAGCCCCGGCTGGTCCTCGGCGTACGGCTGGAAGGACAAGCCGGTCCCGTTCGACGAGCTGCCCTACGAGTACGACCCGAAGCGCGGCTACATCGTCACCGCCAACCAGCCCGTCATCGACGAGAAGAAGTATCCCCACCTGCTCACCGAGGACTGGGGCTACGGCGCCCGCAGCCAGCGGATCAACGACCTCATCCAGTCGAAGATCAAGGGCGGCGGGAAGATCTCGACCGAAGACATGCAGAAGATGCAGATGGACAACACCAGCGCGATCGCCGCGCTGCTGGTGCCCGAGCTGATGAAGATCAATATCTCGGACAAGAGCGTCCGCGAGGCACAGAAGCTCCTGGAGGGCTGGGACTACACCCAGGAGTCCGACTCGGCCGCAGCTGCGTATTTCAACGCGGTCTGGCGCAACATCCTCAAGCTGTCCTTCGGTAACAAGCTGCCCAAGGAGCTGCGGGTCAAGGGCGAGTGCCTCAACGTGCCCCGGGCCGACACCTCGGGCCCGGTCGACGAGCAGGACAAGCTGGTGCGCGAGTGCGGCCGGCGCGACGCGGACACGGCACAGCCGGACGGCGGTGACCGCTGGTATCAGGTGGTCGCCGACCTGATGGACCGCCCGAACAGCGACTGGTGGAAGTCGCCGAGGAGCGGCCGGGACGAGGCGACCGAGAACCGGGACGAGCTCTTCGCCCGCGCCATGGAGGACGCCCGCTGGGAGTTGACCGCCAAGCTCGGCAAGGACATCACCACCTGGAGCTGGGGCCGGCTGCACCAGCTGACCCTGAAGAACCAGACCCTCGGCACCGAGGGCCCCGGTCTGCTCCAGCGGGTCCTCAACCGCGGTCCGTGGAACCTCGGCGGCGGCGAGGCCGCGGTGAACGCCAGCGGCTGGAACGCGGCGGGCGGCTACGACGTCGTCTGGGTTCCGTCGATGCGGATGGTCGTCAACGTGGGGGACTGGGACAAGTCCCGCTGGATCAACCTCACCGGCGCCTCCGGGCACGCGTTCAGCGCGCACTACACCGATCAGACCGACAAGTGGGTCAACGGTGAACTGCTCGACTGGTCCTTCGGGCGGAACGCCGTCACCAAGTCGACGACCGACACCCTGACCCTCAAACCGTAGGGTCCGACCGGCGGATCACGGCCGGTGTCACCACCACGTCCACGGGGTGGTCGTGCGGTTCCTCAGGGACCTGCGCGACCACCTCGTCGTCGTACAGCAGGACGACCAGCGCCGGATGCGCCCCCGCCGCGGCGAGCCGGGCCAGCACCCGGTCGTAACTGCCGCCGCCACGACCGAGCCGCATCCCGCGCGCGTCCACCGCGAGGCCCGGCAGCAGGACCACGTCGGCGTCCAGAACCGCGTCGGGACCGAGCCGCTCCCCGTCCGGCTCCAGCAGCCCGCGCCCGGCCCGGACCAGACGGCCGGCTCCTTCGTACGCCGCCCAGTCCAGATCGTTGTCCGCGAGGAGCACCGGCAGCAGCACCCGTACGCCCCGCTCACGCAGCGCGTCCAGCAGGGTGCGGGTGCCCGGCTCGCTCCCCACCGAGACATACGCGGCGACGGTGCGGGCCCCGGACAACTCCGGAAGGCTCAATGCGCCCCGGGACAGAACCGTCGCGGCGTTTTCCACGTCTTCCCTGGCCAGAAGGCGCCGCGCGGCCAGCAGTTCACGCCTGAGAAGCGCTTTTTGGGACATGTCGGTGTTCAACGGGCACCTTGGATCTCTTGTATGTGTATATACGCGTACAAAGTTAACCGGAGCCTCATCTTCCGCCCATTCGCACCGGATATGGTTCTGCGCATGACTCAGTCGCACACCAGGATCAGCAAGGCTGTCATCCCGGCCGCAGGCCTCGGTACCCGCTTCCTGCCGGCCACCAAAGCCACTCCCAAGGAGATGCTGCCTGTCGTCGACAAGCCCGCGATCCAGTACGTCGTCGAGGAAGCGGTGACCGCCGGTCTCTCCGACGTCCTGATGATCACCGGCCGCAACAAGCGCCCCCTTGAGGACCACTTCGACCGCAATTACGAACTGGAGTCCGCGCTCACCCGCAAGGGAGACGCCGAACGGCTCCAGAAGGTCCAGGAGTCGAGCGACCTGGCCACCATGCACTACGTCCGGCAGGGCGACCCGCGCGGCCTCGGCCACGCCGTGCTGTGCGCCGCACCGCACGTCGGCGACCAGCCGTTCGCGGTCCTCCTCGGCGACGACCTGATCGACCCGCGCGACCCGCTGCTGGCCCGTATGGTCGAGATCCAGGAGCGCGAGGGCGGCAGTGTCGTCGCGCTGATGGAGGTCGCGCCGGAGCAGATCCACATGTATGGCTGCGCGGCCGTCGAACCCACCGCCGAGGGCGATGTGGTGCGCGTCACCGGCCTGGTCGAGAAGCCCGACGCGGCCGACGCACCCAGCAACCTCGCCATCATCGGCCGCTATGTCCTGGACCCGGCCGTCTTCGACATACTGCGTAAGACCGAGCCGGGCCGCGGCGGCGAGATCCAGCTCACCGACGCCCTGCAGCTCCTCGCCGAGGACGAGAAGATCGGCGGCCCCGTGCACGGCGTCGTCTTCAAGGGACGCCGCTATGACACCGGCGACCGCGGCGATTACCTCCGTGCCATTGTCAGACTCGCGTGCGAACGTGAAGACCTGGGCCCGGACTTCAGGGCCTGGCTCCGCAGTTACGTCACCGAGGAGATGTAGCACTTTGAGCAGCACGATCTGGTCGGTGGACGAGCACCTAAAAGACATTCTCGGCGCGGTGCGACCGCTCGAACCCATCGAGCTGCAACTGCACGACGCCCAGGGCTGCGTCCTCGTCGAGGACGTCATCGTGGAGATCGCCCTGCCGCCCTTCGACAACAGCTCGATGGACGGGTACGCGGTCCGCGTCGCCGATGTCGAGGGTGCCGACGAGGAGTTCCCCGCGGTGCTCACCGTCATCGGTGACGTCGCGGCGGGCAGCGACGGGCTGCCCGGCGACCGGAGAGTGGGCCCGGGCGAGGCCGCCCGCATCATGACCGGTGCCCCGCTGCCGGCCGGCGCCGAGGCCGTGATCCCGGTCGAGTGGACCGACGGCGGTACGGGCGGCGGCCCCGCCGACACCATGCGCGCCCACCGGGACGCCCCCGAGGACGCGGGCGGCGAGGTCCGTGTCCACCGCCCCGTCGAGGCCCGCGCCCATGTCAGGGCCCGCGGCAGCGACGTCAAGCCGGGCGATCTGGCCCTGAGCGCCGGATCGGTGATCGGCCCGCCGCAGATCGGGCTGCTCGCCGCGATCGGCCGCTCGACGGTGAAGGTACGGCCCCGGCCGCGCGTCGTCGTCATCTCGACCGGCAGCGAACTGGTGCAGCCGGGCGAGGAGCTGACCGGCGGCCGGATCTACGACTCGAACAGCTTCGCGCTGACGGCCGCCGCCCGGGACGCCGGAGCGATCGCCTACCGGGTCGGCGCCGTCACCGACGACGCCGACACGCTCCGCGCCACGATCGAGGACCAGCTGATCCGCGCAGACATCGTCGTCACCACCGGAGGCGTCAGCGTCGGCGCGTACGACGTCGTCAAGGAAGCCCTGTCACCGGTGGGCGACGAGGACGAGCCCGGCAGCGGCATCGACTTCCGCAAGCTCGCCATGCAGCCGGGCAAGCCGCAGGGCTTCGGCTCGATCGGCCCCGAGCACACGCCGCTGCTGGCGCTCCCGGGCAACCCCGTCTCGTCGTATGTCTCCTTCGAGCTGTTCGTACGGCCCGCGATCCGTGCCCTGATGGGTCTTCAGGACGTGAACCGCCCCACCGCCCGGGCCACGCTGAACACCGACAAGGCGCTGTCCTCGCCATCCGGCAGGCGCCAGTTCCTGCGCGGTACGTACGACGCGGAGGCCGGCACCGTCACCCCCGTCGGCGGCTCCGGATCGCATCTGATCGCCGCTCTCGCCCAGGCCGACGCACTGATCGTGCTGCCCGAGGACGTCACCTCCGCCGAGCCCGGCGCGGACACCGAGGTGATCCTGCTCCGCTGATCCGCGGGCGGTGGCGGTACGGTATCTGCCGCTGTGCCTTCCCGGGGACACCCCCGGGCCCCCGGCCCGCACCCCGGTGCGGGCCGAGCGGGCAACCGGCGCCCTACCGCGAGGCGGAGTTAGTTGAGTACGCAGAACAGGCTGACGCACATCGACGAGGCGGGCGCGGCCCGCATGGTCGACGTCTCGGAGAAGGATGTCACCGCGAGGGTGGCCCGCGCGTCCGGCCGGGTCCTCGTCTCGCCGCGCGTCGTCGAGCTGCTCCGCGGCGAAGGAGTCCCCAAGGGCGACGCCCTCGCCACCGCCCGAATCGCCGGGATCATGGGCGCCAAGCGCACCCCCGACCTGATCCCGCTCTGCCACCCGCTCGCCGTCTCCGGCGTCGAGGTCGGCCTGAGCGTCGCCGACGACGCGGTGGAGATCACCGCCACGGTGAAGACCACGGACCGCACCGGCGTCGAGATGGAGGCCCTGACCGCCGTCTCGGTCGCCGCGCTCACCGTGATCGACATGATCAAGGCGGTCGACAAGTCGGCGGTCATCACGGACGTACGGGTCGAGTCGAAGTCGGGAGGCAAGTCCGGCGACTACCGGCGCACCGAGGTGGACGGAGCGGACGCATGACGGCGCCCGGAACCGGGCAGCCCGGCGACGACCCACTGCCCGGGGCTCCGCTCGGTGGCGCGCCGACCGCCCCGTACGCCGCTCTCGTTGTCACCGCCTCCAACCGCGCCTCGGCCGGTGTCTACGCCGACAAGGGCGGCCCCCTGATCTCCGAGGCGCTCACACAGCTCGGCTTCGCCGTCGACGGGCCGCAGGTCGTGCCCGACGGCGACCCGGTCGAACAGGCGCTGCGCGACGGGATCGCCGCCGGGTACGACGTCATCGTCACCACCGGCGGTACGGGCATCTCGCCCACCGACCGCACCCCCGACGCCACCCGCCGCGTCCTCGACCACGAGATCCCCGGCATCCCCGAGGCGATCCGCGCCGAGGGCCGCGACAAGGTGCCCACCGCCGCGCTCTCCCGCGGCCTCGCGGGCGTCGCCGGCCACACACTCATCGTCAACCTGCCGGGCTCCACCGGCGGGGTGCGCGACGGCCTCGCCGTCCTCGCACGTCTCCTGGTGCACGCCGTCGACCAGCTTCGCGGCGGCGATCACCCCCGACCCGGGAGCCCGAGCTGAACGTCCCGACCTGGCCGGTGGTCCTCAACGACGGCGAGATCACCCTCCGTCCGGTAAAGCTGCGCGACCAGCGCTTGTGGCGCGAGGTCAACCGGCGCAACCGTGACTGGCTGCGCCCCTGGGAGGCGACCGTGCCGCCGCCCGCCCCGGGTGGCCCGATGGCCCAGCGCCCCACCTACCGCCAGATGGTCCGTCATCTGCGCTCCGAGGCCAACGCGGGCCGGATGCTGCCCTTCGCCATCGAGTACGAGGGCCGTCTGGTCGGCCAGCTGACGGTCGCCGGGATCACCTGGGGCTCGATGTGCTCGGGCCACATCGGCTACTGGGTCGACCAGGACGTGGCGGGCCGCGGTGTGATGCCGACCGCGGTCGCCCTCGCCGTCGACCACTGTTTCCGCAAGGTCGGACTGCACCGCATCGAGGTGTGCATTCGGCCGGAGAACGGGCCCAGCAGAAGGGTCGTCGAGAAACTGGGATTCCGTGAGGAAGGTCTGCGTCCGCGCTATCTCCACATCGACGGCGCCTGGCGGGACCATCTGATCTACGCGCTCACCGCGGAGGAAGTACCCGACGGGCTGCTCCGGCGCTGGCACCAGGCACGACCCGGAACGCCACGGGAAATAAAATAAGTGTTCGATATCGATCGGCGTATGGCCGCAAACGAGCGCGCAAACACCCACTGCTGATCTGAACAATCACAAAAAAAGTCCTTGATATCAGCCGGATCGTGCGACACACCGGGCCAATTGGCGGATGCCCCCGCGCAAACCCCTCTACGGTGTGAGACGTGAGCAGCAGCGGCCTCATCTATGCAGTCATCGTCGGGGCCTGGGCCGCCTACTTGGTGCCGATGTGGCTCCGAAGGCAGGACGAGCTCAATGAAGCCCGTCCGACGGAACGCTTCAGCACCGCCATCCGGCTGCTGTCCGGACGGGCGGCCATGGAGCGCCGGTACGCCAAGGAGCTGCGGGAGCGCACCACCGAGGAGGCGGGGCCCGACGCCGACCCGGACGTCGTCACGGACCGAATGGATTCCGTGGACGTCCGGGCCTTCGCCGCGCCCCCGGCGCATACCGAAGCCCGAGTGCACGACCCGGCGCGCACGCCAGTACGCGCGGACCGGGAGCGCCCCGAACCCGGTCCCGCGCGGCGCGCGCGCCCGCGTCCCGGCGGGGCGGACGCCGAGCGCGTCCGGCGTGCCCAGCGCCTCCAGGTCCTCGCGCGCCGTCGGCGTACCACTGTCGTCCTCTTCCTCGCCTTCACCCTCGGTGCGGTCGTCGCGGCGGTCGGCGGCCTCGGCTTCCTCTGGGCGCCCGCGGTTCCGGCGGTGCTGCTGAGCACGTACATCGTGCATCTGCGCGCACAGGAGCGACGCCGGTTCGCCTTCACCATGGACCGGCGCCGGGCCGAGGTGGCGGCGCAGCATCTGCGCGAGAACCGTCCCCGCAGGCACCAGCCGGCCGCGGCGGCCCCCGCCGAGGCCGACGAGGAGCCCGAAGCGCGCCGCCCCGAGCCCGAGCCCGCGCCCGCGGTCTCCCCGCAGGAGGCCGGCCGCCGTGCCCTGGTCGAGCAGACGGACCATGCGGAATGGGTCGACCAGCAGCGCGAACGAGGCCGGGGCCAGGGCGACAGCTGGGAGCCGGTCCCGGTCCCCCTGCCGACGTACGTCACCGCGCCGGTCGCCCCGCGCGCCACCGGCGGCGTCGAGGTCGGCAACCCGGAGACCTGGAGCGCGGCCCGCTCCAGCACCGCCGAACCCACCCAGACGGGCACCTCGCACCCCGTGGTACCCCCCGTCGACCCGGCGCCGCGCCAGCGCACCAACCAGTCCCGCCGCACCCGCGACCGCGGCCGGACCCCGCTCTTCGACCAGTACGAGGACGGGGAACGCCCCCGTGCCGCCAACGAGTGAGCCCCTTCGGGCCCCACTGCGGCACCGACTCGGCTGACCAGCAAGGACCGGATTTCCGAGCACCCCCGTGGGGGTGCTAAAGTTTCACTCGTTGCAAGGGCCTGTGGCGCAGTCTGGTAGCGCACCTCGTTCGCATCGAGGGGGTCTGGGGTTCAAATCCCCACAGGTCCACCGCACCGCAGGGTCGTTCACGGGTTCATCCCGGAACGGTTCACGAGATCCCGGTCAGACGGTCACCGTCTGACCGGGATCTCGTCGTTTGAGCTCCTGCTTGTGTGAAAGTCAGCCTGCCGGGCCGCCGGGAAGCGCGGCGGCCCGCGTCGGAACGGACCGGGGGTCGGGATGCGGACATGCCGCGGGGACCGCAGGCGTGGAGGCAGACTCCTGCGGTCTCGCGACGTGTCGATCTTCAATTACCCGGAACGTGCCCGCTCAGGGGGCTACGGCTCAGCGCCTGGGAGCGGGGCGGGACCGTCAAGATGATCGTCGGGTAGGGCAGAAGGACATCGTTCGGCTCCAGGTCGAGGCCTGTGATCGCGTTCTGCTTGCTCGCGGCCAGGTACTGCTCGAGTTCCTTGATGTTGTGGACCATGACGGTGATGGCGGACAGGAGGGTCTGGGCGACACGGCCACGAGGCTGACGCCTCTCGCGGGCGTGCAGGGCGGAGTCGACGGACTTCAGCCGCCCGTTGCCACCTTCGATGTGAGCCCGCAGCGTCTGGTAGGCCAGGGCCCAGGAGGGCGTCTGCCAAGGCAGCTCCTGGCGCGTGCGGGGCATGACGTGCGCCTGCACGGTGACGGAGGACTGGCGGCAACATTTGGGGCGTTCGGCGAGCGGCAGGGTTGGGGGCTCTACGGTGGGCCGGCTGGCGGGGTGCGCGGTGCGCTCCCTGTGGGCATCGAGGTTGATGGCGACCGGTACGGGCCCCTTCTTCGATGGTGCGCCGCGGCCCTCACGCTCCTGTGCCCAAGGGCAGTTGAGCTTGGTGATGGGACAGGCGAACCGCTCGGTTCCGCGATCGTCGAGTGTGTCCTTACGGGTGAGTGCGTACGCCTCGATCTCCTGCAGCCGCTCTCGAAGCGGGATGCGTTCACGCTCGTTCTTGGCGCTGCGGATCTGCGAGTACAGGTCGAGCAAGCGGCGTGGCGTGAGGGGGCAGAAGAGCCGGCCGACTTTCGTGATCGCGCCCTGGTGATGGCCTTCCGCCCTGGCGGAGGTGACCTGGGGCTCAGTGAAGTCGAGCACGGGCATGTAGCCAAGGGCGCGCATCGGCCGGTGGAAGTTCTCGGGGAGGAGCTTGGTGTAGGCGCGGTCGGCCGCCGTGAAGCCACGGAGTTCGGTGATCTGCGCCAGCACAGCGCTGACGTAGTGGGCGTGGCGGCCCATGTCCTTCTCCGGCGTGTGCAGCACCATGCCGAGGATCAGCTGTGGGTAACGGCCGGCTCGGTCCGGGTCGGCGTGGGCCGCGATGGCGAGCGTGGCGCTGTAGCCGAACTCCCGGTCGCCGCCCCCCTTGTAATGCCAGTTTGCGCTCGCCTCCAGAGCGGAGCGCTTGCGCGTGTGGGGGACGGGCGCAAGTTGGCACGCAGGTGGTGTCGATCGCAGTGTCGCCGCGCCAGTGACGCATCAGACCTTTCACGAAGGCGATGCGTACCGGGGCGGTGACCAGCCGGTTGGCGAGTTCTTCCAGACGGCGGAGAGCGGGCTGTCCGTGTTCACCGTTCCACTGAGCGGCCACTTTGCGGCCTGCTGCCCTGGGAAGCCGGCTGCGGCGCTGGCGCGGTGCAGCGTCCAGCAGCCGGTTCATGCGAGTCCAGGCGCGGTGGAAGCGGTTGTAGAGCGCGTTGACCGCGTCCTGGTCCTCGATGTCGCAGGTCGGAATGGCGAGGTGGGCGCGCAGCCGCTCGCTGGTGCCGAACGTCATGATCTCGAAGGCGTCGTCGAGGTTGCCACTGGTTCTCTCGTAGCTCGCGCAGACCAGACCGAGCAGAACCAGACGGACGGTGTATCCGGGTGGGCCCTGCAGCCCTGCAAACTGGGCCTCGATCATCTCAACGACGCCGCTCTGATGGAGCGTGCGCCGAAGCTTCATGACCGTGCTGTCAGCCATCTCGGACGGCTCGTGTGAGCGCGGGTACGGGCGGCGGGGGCGGCCGTTGCCAGGTTGATAGCGGGGGTCATCGGCGGGCGTTCTCATGCCGAGCCGCGCAGCATGCGGGCGGTGGCCGCGGTGGTGAGCGGGGGGACCGATGCTCGGTAGGGGGCCAGGGCGGCGGTCGACTTCATGCCCGCCGCCCTGGCGATGACATCTTCTGGGACACGTTGGCGAAGGAGCTCAACGATCCAGGTGCTGCGCAGCCGGGCCAGCTTCAGTTCGGGAAGCCCCGATGCACCCTTCAACGCCCGCTCGGCCCAGTTGGACACACCGTTCTTCGGGTCGGCGACTTGGCGTTGGGGCAGGAACGGGTATTCGTCACCTGCGGCACACGCCCTTGCGGCGATGCCCTCCTCCCACATTGCTCGGCAGACCACCAGCCGATCGCTGCCCGGTACTGCGACGACCACCGCCTCCGACGGCAGCACGGTGATGTCGGTGCCGCGGGTGGCCAGTACCTCGCGGCGTGCCAGTCCGCAGCCGGCGCCGAGGGCCAGCAGGGCCAGGGCGCTGCCGCCGAGGGTGGAGGTAGGGGGCAGTGTGCGGGCCCACATCAGGTAGCGGGCGAGTTCCGGCGGGGTGTACGGGGTGGCGCGTTGGCGCTTGGCGCTCATTCGGGGCGTGGGCTGCTGGCCGTACTCCAACCACAGCAAAGCCTCGCGGATGCGCAGGAGGATGCTCCGGTACGTCTGGACGGAACTGCCTTCGAGCTTCGTCCGTGCGAGCAGGTATCGCGTCATCACCTCTGGCGCCAGCCATGCCAGAGGGTCGCGGGCAATGCAGGGGCATTGCGTGATTGGGATTGGTCCGGTTCGCCGGTCTCGTGAGTGACGTGGCGTCATGTCCGTTGTGCGGTAAGGGGCCTGGGAGAGCA
>NZ_JBICXE010000038.1:0-76523 GCF_043200155.1 Streptomyces sp. NPDC048473 | reverse complement strand
TGCAGGGGGGACCCTGTGGGAGAGTAGGACGCCGCCGAACTCCTTTTACGGGAAAGCCCCGTGCCCTTGTGGCACGGGGCTTTTCTGCGTTCACGAGTTGTTGCGTTACCCCTGTGCACCTGCTGTCGGTGGCTGAGGGTAAGGTCAGGGGGCATCATTGGCACGTTCTTCACACAGGAGGCCCCCGGGTGGAGGTCCAGGAGACTCGGGTTCAGACGGACCGGGTACTCACCATCCCCAACATCCTCAGCATGGCTCGCCTTGTCGGGGTTCCGCTCTTCCTGTGGCTGATTCTTCGCCCCGTGTTCGGCGGCCCCCAAAGCGATGGCTGGGCCTTGCTGGTGCTGATGTTCAGCGGCATCAGCGACTACCTCGACGGTAAGCTCGCCCGCCGGTGGAACCAGATCAGCAGCCTCGGTCGGCTCCTGGACCCTGCTGCAGACCGCCTCTACATCCTTTCGACCCTCGTAGGCCTGACCTGGCGGGAGATCCTGCCGCTCTGGCTCACCGCAGCACTTCTGGCCCGCGAGCTGATGCTCCTCGTGATGGTGGGAATCCTTCGCCGCCACGGCTATCCGCCGCCCCAGGTGAACTTTCTGGGGAAGGCTGCCACGTTCAACTTGATGTACGCGTTCCCCTTGTTGCTGCTCAGCGACGGAAGTGGTTGGCTTGCATCGCTGGCCGCTATTTTCGGATGGGCGTTCGCAGGTTGGGGTACAACGCTCTATTGGTGGGCAGGGATCCTCTACGTGGTTCAGGTCCGCCGGCTAGTCAAGGCGGATGTAGCAGCCGATTGAGCTCGTTGATGCGGTGCCGCGCAGTGTGGCCGGCCCGCCGCTGATGACCCGGGTGGTGCCCTGACGGGCGAAGTCGGCTAAACCGTCGTCTCTGCAAGGAGGACGTTTCCGACATGAAGGCCGTCGTGATGGCTGGCGGCGAAGGCACTCGTCTTCGCCCCATGACCTCAAGCATGCCCAAGCCGCTTCTGCCCGTCGCCAATCGGCCGATCATGGAGCATGTGCTTCGGCTGCTCAAGCGGCACGGGCTCAACGAGACCGTCGTAACGGTCCAGTTTCTCGCCTCGCTGGTCAAGAACTACTTCGGGGACGGCGAAGAGCTCGGGATGGAGCTCAGTTATGCCAATGAGGAGAAACCGCTCGGCACCGCGGGGAGCGTGAAGAATGCCGAGGAAGCGCTGAAGGACGACACCTTCCTCGTCATTTCCGGTGACGCGCTCACCGACTTCGATCTCACCGACCTCATTGCCTTCCACAAGGAGAAGGGCGGGCTGGTGACGGTATGCCTGACCCGTGTGCCGAATCCTCTGGAATTCGGCATCACCATTGTGGACGAGGCGGGCCAGGTCGAGCGTTTCCTGGAGAAGCCCACCTGGGGTCAGGTCTTCTCGGACACCGTCAATACGGGCATCTACGTCATGGAGCCCGAGGTCTTCGACTATGTCGAAGCCGACGTCTCGGTTGACTGGTCCGGTGATGTCTTCCCGCAGCTCATGAAGGAAGGCAAGCCCATCTACGGCTATGTCGCCGAGGGCTACTGGGAGGATGTCGGTACCCACGAGAGCTATGTGAAGGCCCAGGCAGACGTTCTTGAGCGCAAGGTCGACGTCGAGATCGACGGCTTCGAGATCTCGCCGGGCGTATGGGTCGCGGAAGGCGCGGACGTACATCCCGACGCGGTACTGCGGGGACCCCTCTACATCGGGGACTACGCAAAGGTCGAAGCCGGGGCGGAGATTCGCGAGCACACGGTCATCGGGTCGAACGTTGTCGTGAAAAGCGGCGCTTTCCTGCACAGGGCCGTGGTTCACGACAACGTCTACATCGGCCAGCACAGCAATCTGCGCGGATGCGTGATCGGTAAGAACACCGACGTCATGCGGGCAGCCCGTATCGAGGACGGCGCGGTCATCGGGGACGAGTGCCTGATCGGTGAGGAATCGATTATTCAGGGCAATGTCCGGGTCTACCCGTTCAAGACCATCGAGGCCGGCGCCTTTGTCAATACCTCGGTGATCTGGGAATCTCGCGGACAGGCCCACCTCTTCGGGGCCCGCGGTGTGTCCGGGATTCTGAACGTCGAGATCACGCCGGAGCTGGCGGTCCGGCTCGCCGGCGCCTATGCCACGACCCTCAAGAAGGGCTCGACGGTCACCACCGCGCGTGACCACTCCCGCGGCGCCCGTGCGCTGAAGAGAGCGGTGATCTCGGCGCTTCAGGCCAGCGCCATCGATGTCCGGGACCTGGAGAACGTACCGCTGCCCGTCGCACGCCAGCAGACCGCGCGGGGCAGCGCCGGCGGGATCATGATCCGTACGTCTCCTGGCGTGTCCGACTCGGTCGACATCATGTTCTTCGACGAGCGGGGCGCGGACCTTTCCCAGGCGCGGCAGCGGAAGCTGGACCGGGTCTACGCACGTCAGGAATACCGCCGCGCTTTCCCGGGGGAGATCGGGGACCTGTACTTCCCGTCCAGCGTCTTCGACTCGTACACCGGATCGCTGCTGCGGAACGTGGACACCACGGGGATCGCCGACGCGGGTCTCAAGGTGGTCGTCGACGCCTCCAACGGCAGTGCCGGGCTTGTCCTGCCCAGTTTGCTGGGACGGCTCGGCGTGGACGCATTGACCATCAATCCCGGCCTCGACGAATCACGGCCCACCGAGTCCGCCGAGACCCGGCGCTCAGGACTGGTGCGGCTGGGCGAGATCGTCTCCTCGGCGCGGGCCGCGTTCGGCGTGCGGTTCGATCCGGTCGGCGAGCGACTCTCCCTGGTCGACGAACGGGGCAGGATCGTGGAGGACGACCGGGCTCTCCTGGTGATGCTCGACCTCGTGGCGGCCGAGCGGCGCAGCGGACGGGTGGCGCTGCCGGTGACCACGACGCGGGTCGCCGAGCAGGTCGCGGCGTACCACGGCACGCAGGTCGAATGGACGACGACGTCGCCCGACGATCTGACGCGTGTGGGACGCGAGGAAGGCACCATCTTTGGTGGAGACGGCCGCGGTGGTTTCATCGTGCCCGAATTCAGCAGCGTCTTCGACGGATCGGCTGCCTTCGTGAGACTCCTCGGGCTCGTCGCCAGGACCCAGCTCACCCTCAGCCAGATCGATGCCCGTATTCCCCGTGCCCATGTCCTGCGCCGTGATCTGGCCACACCCTGGGCCGTCAAGGGCCTGGTCATGCGTCGGGTCGTGGAGGCCGCCGGGGACCGCAGCGTCGACACGACGGATGGTGTGCGGGTCGTCGAGGCCGACGGGCGATGGGTGATGGTGCTGCCGGACCCGGCCGAGGCGGTCACCCATTTGTGGGCTGAGGGGCCGGACGATGCCTCCGCGCAGGCGCTGCTGGACGAATGGGCGGCGGTCGTGGAGAGCGCAGGTCACTGAAGTTCCACCGGTGTGCCCGGCGGCGTCCAGCGGCGCCTTTGGGCACACCGGTGGGGCCATTCGGCGGTAGCAGTGGCGACGTGCGACGATGTGCGGCATGTCGCAGCAGCCCCCCGATCGGAGTACCGCCTCGCCGTCTGCGCGCCCCGACGCGTCCATGTCGCTGCTGACCAATGTGATGGACCACAGCCTGGACGACGGATACGCCGAGGCATCGGCGCGTCGCAAGGCCGACGGGAGTGCGGGCATGCCCCGCACGCTCAAGTCGAAACTCGGCCTCGCCGCATGTCTGGTGCTTGCTGCACTTGTGGTCACGCTCGGGGCCGCGCAGGCACGCGTCTCCGCGCCGGTCCTCGCCAAGGAGCGCGAGGAGTTGATCGACCGTATCGACGGAGAGACGTCGGCGGCCGACACCCTTGAGTCGCAGGTCGACAAGCTCCGCGACGACGTGGGCAGGCGCCAGCGCAAGGCGTTGGAGAAGCACGGCGGGGACCAGGGGGAGCTGGTGGCACTGCTCGCCGGGGCGACACCGGTGGAGGGGCCCGGCGTGAAACTCGTCGTCGATGACGCCAAGGACACCGACCAGGGCGGTGGCGGGCCGAGGGAAACCAGTGGATTCGCCGACACCGGGCGGGTCCGCGACCGGGACCTGCAACGGGTCGTCAACGGTCTCTGGCAGTCCGGTGCGGAAGCGATCGCGATCAACGGGCAGCGTCTGACGGCCCTGTCGGCGATCCGCGCAGCGGGCGACGCCATACTGGTCGACAACAGACCGCTCGTGCCGCCGTACACGGTGCTGGCGGTGGGGAACGGGAAGCAGCTCAGCACCGCATTCCAGGACAGTGCTGACGGCCAGTATCTGCAGGCGCTCAAGGACACCTTCGACATCCGGACGAGCATGTCCGTCCAGGAGAAGGTAAGCCTCCCGGTTGCGCCGAGCCTGATCGTACGAACAGCAGAGCCTTATAAGGCCGCAGACACCGGCAGTGCTGCGGCAGACACAGGGAAGGGCACATCGTGATCGCCGTACTGGGCCTCGTCGTGGGAGTCGTGGTCGGACTGTTGGTCCGACCCGAGGTGCCGGCGGTGGTCGAGCCCTATCTCCCGATCGCCGTCGTGGCTGCCCTCGACGCAGTCTTCGGGGGTCTGCGGGCCATGCTCGACGGAATCTTCGTCGACAAGGTGTTCGTCGTGTCGTTCCTGTCGAACGTCGTGGTGGCCGCACTGATCGTGTTCCTGGGCGACAAGCTGGGCGTCGGAGCGCAGCTCTCCACCGGTGTGGTGGTCGTGCTTGGGATCCGGATCTTCTCCAACGCCGCGGCCATCCGCCGGCACGTCTTCCGGGCCTGAGGCCGATGAGCAACGAAGAACTTCCCAGCGACAAGGGGCGCACCGGCGAGCAGCCGGCCGACGCCGCCAAGGAGCTCACCGGGCGTCAGCGGCTGATCGCCGGACTCTGGCCGCCGCGGGTGACCCGGGCCCAACTCATCGTCGCCGTGCTGCTGTTCGTCCTCGGTCTCGGGCTGGCCATTCAGGTGCGGTCGAACAGTGACAACAGCGCACTTCGGGGTGCCCGCCAGGAGGACCTGGTCCGGATTCTCGATGAGCTGGACGACCGTACACAGCGTCTGGAGGACGAGAAGCAGCGCCTCGACGCTCAGCGTACGGAGCTGGAGAACAGCTCCGACCAGGCTGAGGAGGCGCGTAAGCAGACGGTGGAGAAGGAGCGGCAACTCGGTATTCTCGCGGGCACCGTGGCGGCACACGGGCCCGGGATCACGCTCACCGTCAATGACCCGGGAGACGGGATCAAGGCGGACATGCTGCTTGACGCGCTGCAGGAGTTGCGTGCGGCGGGTGCTGAGGCGATCGACGTCAACGGAGTGAGAGTGGTGGCCAATACGTTCTTCTCCGGTGACGGCGGCAACGTCAAGGTTGACGGCCGTAAGATCACCGCGCCGTACGTGTTCAAGGTGATCGGCAAGCCCCAGGATCTGGAGCCGGCGCTGAACATCCCTGGCGGTGTGGTGCAGACGCTGGAGAAGGAGCAGGCCACCGTGCACGTGGAGCAGGCCGACGACATCGTCGTGGACGTCTTGCGACCGGCGAAGCGGCCTGACTACGCTCGGTCGTCATCCTCGTGAGGCCGCGGCACGGAGGGGCTGAAGGACACGGGCAGGAGGTTGCGGGGGGTCGCCGCATCGTAATGGTGGTGCGTGGTGGAAACTGTCGAGTGGATACGGACGTTGTGAAGATGTCCGGGTCGGCAGGTGTGTTCGTTCAGGGTTCGTCCTGCCCCACGGGCGGGTCTATTTCGGTCAAGGGGAATCGCCCGTGAAGTTGTTTGGGAAGTTGTTCGGCAAGAGCGCCCGCGATGAGGCTGCCCGCCATCGCGCACCGCGCCATGGCCAGGCAGAGGAGCAGGGCTCGGAGCGCCCGCTCTTCCGCGATCAGGTGTCCGGTTCGGGCGGTGACAATTCGGGCGCTTCCGGCGCGTCGTCTGTTGACCCTGCCGGTGCCGGCCGCATAGGTTTCGGAGAACCGTCAACCTCAAGTACGGGTGGAGGGTTCACCCCCAGGCAGGAGGGTTCGTCCATGCCGGTCTGTACGAGGTGCGGGCATCGCAACGCCGAGGCCAGTCGTTTCTGCTCCAACTGCGGTGCGCCGCTGAGGGGCGGAATTCCGGAGCGTGCCTCGGAGACGACCTCGACCATCTCCATCTCCGGTCTTGAGGCGTACGAGGCAGAGGCCACCGGGCAGACGTCCGTACCGTCTCTCTCGCCCGAGGCACAGGCCGCCGTTGATGCTCTTCCGCTCGGCTCGGCGCTCCTGGTGGTGCGACGTGGTCCGAACTCCGGCAGCCGCTTTCTGCTGGACGGTGAGCTGACCACGGCCGGCCGCCACCCGCAGAGCGACATCTTCCTCGACGACGTGACGGTGTCGCGGCGGCATGTGGAGTTCCGCAGGAATCCCGACGGCAGCTTTACGGTCGGGGACGTGGGCAGCCTGAACGGCACCTACGTCAACCGCGAGCGCATCGATTCCGTCGCCCTGTCCAACGGCGACGAAGTGCAGATCGGCAAGTACCGGCTGGTCTTCTACGCGAGCCAGCGGGGCATCTGACCCGTCAGGGAAGGTCCATGCTGAGAACACCGACGGGCGGTGCCGGTCACGGCACCGCCACCGCCGACGACCGCCCTATGAGCATCGGCACGGTGCTCCTGCAACTGCGGGACGAGTTTCCCGAAGTCACGATCTCCAAGATTCGCTTCCTGGAGGCCGAAGGGCTCGTCGAGCCGCAGCGGACCCCCTCCGGCTATCGCAAGTTCTGTGGGGCCGACGTGGAGCGGCTGGCTCAGGTGCTGCGTATGCAGCGGGACCACTACCTCCCGCTGAAGGTCATCCGAGAGCATCTGGATGCCCTTGCCTGCGGCGAACAGTCCGCCCTGCCGTCCGGGGGCGGCCCGCGTGATCTGACCGGCGGCGGCTGGGACGCGGGCTCCGGACGGGCGACCGCGGCCCGTATCGACCGAGCCGAGCTGCTCGCGGCCGCAGAGGTCACCGAGAGTGACCTGGTTGAGTGGGAGTCGTACGGCCTGGTCGCTCCGACCGCCGAGGGCGGTTACGACGCCGAAATGGTCACAGTGGCCAAGCTTGTGGCGGATTTGGGCCGATTCGGTCTGGAACCGCGTCACCTGCGTGCCATTCGGGCGGCCGCGGACCGTGAGGCGGGACTCATCGAGCAGGTGGTCGCACCCCTGCGCCGGCATCGGAATCCGCAGACCAGAGCACATGCGGAGGCCACCGCGAGGGAGCTCGCAGAGCTGTCCGTACGGCTTCATTCGGCGCTTGTGCAGACCACTCTGCGGGTCCGGCTCCACTGATCACGTCGGTGCCCGACTACCCAAACCTGCCGAGCACGTCCTAGGGTTGCTGTGTGAACGAGCTCGACGTTGTGGGTGTCCGGGTGGAAATGCCCTCCAATCAACCGATCGTGCTCCTGCGTGAAGTGGGAGGCGACCGGTACCTCCCCATTTGGATCGGTCCAGGTGAGGCGACCGCGATCGCCTTCGCCCAGCAGGGCATGGCTCCGGCCAGGCCGCTGACCCATGATCTCTTCAAGGATGTGCTCGAG
Source organism: Streptomyces sp. NPDC048473 (assembly GCF_043200155.1). Classification (NCBI taxonomy): domain Bacteria; kingdom Bacillati; phylum Actinomycetota; class Actinomycetes; order Kitasatosporales; family Streptomycetaceae; genus Streptomyces; species Streptomyces sp. NPDC048473. The sequence goes on along the minus strand of NZ_JBICXE010000038.1, from coordinate 68,982 downwards.
GCCGTCGGCCAGGAGCTCACCGAGGTCCGTATCACGGACCTGCGGGAAGGGGTCTTCTACGCGGAGCTGGTCTTCGCCAGCGGGGTCGAGGTGAGTGCGCGGCCGTCCGACGCCATAGCGCTCGCGCTGCGCACCGGAACGCCGATCTACGGCAGTGACGGGGTGCTCGACGATGCCGGTATCGCCATCCCGGACGAGCAGGAGGACGAGGTGGAGAAGTTCCGCGAGTTCCTCGACCAGATCTCACCGGAGGACTTCGGTACCAACAGTCAGTAACCGTTCTACGGGGTCGCAGTCAGCGCATTCGACAAGCCTTTCCCGCTCGCAAGACACGGGAAACCACTCTCAGGGTGATTATCACTCGGCGTGCCGAGTGTGGCGATCGTTGACGCACCCCGAGTGACTGCCTACCTTCGAGATGGCAGGTCAAGGACGGAGGTCGGCGTGAGAAGCAGCGGCGACGGTACGGCAGCGGGTGGGCCGTATCCGCAGCAGGGGAGTACAGCCGGCCGCACCATCAGGCAACCGGTTAAACCGGCGGCGGTGGCGGGGGGCGGCGTGGCATCGGCCAACGACATCGGCTATCGCGGGCCGACAGCATGCGCGGCGGCGGGGATCACCTATCGGCAGCTCGACTACTGGGCGCGCACGGGGCTGGTCGAGCCGAGCGTGCGTCCGGCGTACGGCTCGGGCACACAGCGGCTCTACAGCTTCCGGGACGTCGTCCTGCTGAAGATCGTGAAGCGTTTCCTGGACACGGGCGTCGCCCTGCAGAACATCCGCACCACGGTCCAGCATCTGCGGGCCCGCGGATTCCAGGATCTTGAGCGGATGACGCTGATGAGCGACGGGGCGACGGTCTACGAGTGCTCCTCGCCGGACGAGGTCGTCGATCTGCTCCAGGGCGGCCAGGGGGTCTTCGGCATCGCCGTGGGTGTGGTGTGGCAGGACGTCGACGCCGCGCTGTCACAGCTGCACGGCGAGCGGGTGGATACCGGCGAGACACTGATCGGGAACAACCCCACCGATGAGCTCGCGCGGCGGCGCAACCGCGCCGGCTGACCCGGCCGGGAAATCGGGCGCGGCGATTGTCAGTGCCGTAGGGCAGCATCGATTGATGTGAGAGCCGCGCCCACCATCCTGCATCTGGACATGGATGCCTTCTACGCCTCTGCTGAGCAGGCGGCGAAGCCCAGCCTGCGCGGCAAACCGGTCGTGGTGGGCGGGCTGGGGCCGCGCGGAGTCGTCGCCACCGCGTCGTACGAGGCGCGGCGCTTCGGGGTGCACTCGGCGATGCCCACGGCGCAGGCGCGGCGGCTGGCCCCCAACGCGGCCTATCTGGTGCCCCGCTTCCTGCTGTACCGGACCGTCAGCGACCAGGTGATGGAGCTGCTGGGGCGGCTCTCCCCGCTGGTGGAGCCGCTCAGCCTGGACGAGGCCTTTGTGGACCTGGAAGCCGGCGGGACGGCCGATGACACCGCTTCCGCGCTGGAGATCGGCGAGCAGCTGCGTACGGCCATCAAGGCGGTCACCGGGCTCACCGGCTCGGTCGGGCTCGCCGGTTCCAAGATGCTGGCCAAGATCGCTTCGGAGGAGGCGAAACCGAACGGGCTGCTGCTCATCGAGCCGGGGACGGAGCGGGAGCTGCTCGCGCCCATGTCGGTACGGATCCTCCCCGGCGTCGGGCCCGCGACGGCGGACCATCTGCGCCGTGCCGGGATGACGACGGTCAATGACCTCGCCGAGGCGGGTGAGGCGGAGCTCGTACGCCTGCTGGGGAAGGCACACGGCGGCTCGCTGCACCGTATGGCGTTCGGGTACGACGACCGGCCTGTGGTCGCGGAGAGGGACGCGAAATCGGTGTCGGTCGAGGACACCTTCGACGCGGACCTGCACGACCGGGTGCGGGTCAGGACGGAGGTGGAGCGGCTGGCCGGCCGATGCGTCCAGCGGTTGCGGGGTGCGGGGCGGTCCGGGCGGACGGTGGTGCTGAAGGTACGGCGGTACGACTTCTCCACGCTCACGAGGTCCGAGACGCTGCGTGGGCCCACGGACGACCCCGCAGTGGTCCGGGAGGCCGCCGCACGGCTCCTGGAGGCCGTCGACACCACCGGAGGCGTAAGGCTCCTGGGGGTGGGCGTCACGGGGCTTGCCGACTACACGCAGGAGGATCTCTTCGCCCAGGCCGCCGGTGAGCAGGCCGCAACCGAGGAAGCGGCCGGGGGAGAGACAGCGGCGGGGGGCGACGGGGACGAGCCGGCGGACGGTGCGCAGGAGGAGGCCCAGGAGACCGCCGAGCAGCTCGCCGCACGGCGCTGGCCCGCCGGACACGACGTACGTCATGACACATACGGCCACGGCTGGGTGCAGGGCAGTGGTGTCGGCCGGGTGACGGTGCGGTTCGAGGAACCCGAGTCGGCGCCCGGCCGGGTGCGTACGTTCCGGATCGACGATCCGGAGCTGCAGCCGGCTGATCCGCTGCCTCTGGTGCGGAACCCGGTGGACTACTCGTCCTGGCCGGCCAGTCTGCCGAAGTCCCTGTCCGGGCCGGTCTCTTCGGGCGGGGAGTCCAGACCGTAGTGCCGGTAGAGCTGGAGCTCCTGTTCCGGTGAGAGATGGCGGCCGACGCCGAAGTCCGGTGCGTCCTTGATCAGGGCTCGGTCGAAGGGGACGTGGAGCGAATCCTCCACGAATTCGCTGGGTTCCAGCGGGACGAACGCGTCCCGGCTGAAAAGTCCGGTACGTACGGCCGCCCACTCGGGCACACCGGTCGCGTCGTCGAGGTACACCTCGTCCACGGTTCCGATCTTGGTGCCTTTGCGGTCGAACGCCTTGCGGCCGATCAGGCTGCGCGGATCGATGTCGGTCTGCACGGTCCCTCCCACTGGTCGCGGCTACTCCACAAGCACTACAAAAGTGCAGATCCGGGGGGTTGGCCACTCGAGAATTTTGCCGCGAACCCCGCTGGTAGGCTGTTGATGGCTGCTGACCCCGTGCGGGAGAGTCCTCCGGAGCGAATCCGAAGGCGCCGAAGGAGCAAATCCTCCCCGGAATCTCTCAGGCCCCCGTACCGCACGGACGAGGTCACTCTGGAAAGCAGGGCGGGCTCCGTGCGGCCGAGTGCCGATACGGTTCCCTTCCTCACCGACGGTGAAAGCCGGTACGCCGCAGGGCGCGCCGGTGAAGCTCTCAGGTTGAGATGACAGAGGGGGAGGCCGTTCGGGCACCCGCGCCGTGGTGCCCCTCGCAGGTCGTGACAGACCAGGAGGCCTCCACCATGACCCCCCGTCGCACTCCGCTCTCCCAGCTGGAGCAGGGCATTCCGTTCGAACAGCGCCACATCGGTCCCGATGCCGAGGCGCAGTCGAAGATGCTCGCCCAGATCGGTTACGGCTCGCTGGACGAGCTGACCGCGGCAGCGGTGCCCGATGTCATCAAGAGCGCGGAGGCACTCCGGCTGCCGACCGCCCGCACCGAGGCCGAGGTCCTTGCCGAGCTGCGCGCCCTCGCCGACCGCAACCAGGTGCTGGCCCCGATGATCGGGCTCGGCTACTACGGCACCTTCACCCCGCCGGTGATCCTCCGCAACGTCATGGAGAACCCCGCCTGGTACACGGCCTACACGCCGTACCAGCCGGAGATCTCGCAGGGCCGCCTGGAGGCGCTCCTCAACTTCCAGACGATGGTCGCCGAGCTGACGGGGCTGCCCACCTCCGGTGCCTCCCTGCTCGACGAGGGCACCGCGGCCGCCGAGGCCATGGCGCTCTCGCGGCGCGTCGGCAAGGTCAAGAACGGTGTCTTCCTGGTCGACGCCGACACCCTGCCGCAGACCATTGCCGTGATCCAGACCCGCGCCGAGCCGACCGGTGTCGAGGTCGTCGTCGCCGACCTGGGTGCGGGCATCCCTGCAGAGATCGCCGAGCGCGGTGTCTTCGGCGTGCTGCTGCAGTACCCGGGCGCCTCCGGAGCCGTCCGGGACATCAAGCCCGTCATAGAGCAGGCCCACGAGCTCGGTGCGATCGTCACCGTCGCCGCCGATCTGCTGGCCCTTACCCTGCTCACCTCACCGGGCGACCTGGGCGCGGACATCGCGGTCGGCACCACGCAGCGTTTCGGTGTGCCGATGGGCTTCGGCGGACCGCACGCCGGCTTCATGGCCGTACGCGAGAAGTTCGCCCGCAGCCTGCCGGGCCGCCTCGTCGGCGTCTCCGTCGACGCGGACGGCAACAAGGCATACCGGCTGGCCCTGCAGACCCGCGAGCAGCACATCCGCCGCGAGAAGGCCACCAGCAACATCTGTACCGCTCAGGTGCTGCTCGCCGTCATGGCCGGGATGTACGCCGTCTACCACGGCCCGGACGGGCTGCGGACGATCGCTCAGCGCACCCACCGCTACGCGACGATCCTGGCCGAGGGCCTGCGCGCCCGTGGCATCGACGTCGTGACCGGCGCCTGCTTCGACACCCTCACCGTGCGCGTCCCGGGGAAGGCCGCCGATGTCGTGGCCGACGCCCGCGAGCGCGGTGTCAACCTGCGGCTCGTAGACGCCGACCTGGTCTCCCTCGCCTGCGACGAGACCACCACCCGCACACAGATCGCCGCCGTCTGGGCCGCCTTCGGCGCCGACGGGGACATCGAGGCGCTGGACGCCGCGGCTGTCGACGCGCTGCCCGAGGGCCTGCTGCGCACCGACGAGATCCTCACCCACCCGGTCTTCCACCAGCACCGTTCCGAGACCGCGATGCTGCGCTACCTGCGCAAGCTCGCCGACCGGGACTACGCCCTGGACCGCGGCATGATCCCGCTCGGCTCCTGCACCATGAAGCTGAACGCGACCACCGAGATGGAGTCGATCACCTGGCCCGAGTTCGGCGCACTGCACCCCTTCGCGCCGGCCGAGCAGGCGCAGGGCTTTCTCACCCTCATCCGTGAGCTGGAGGAGCGACTCGCCGAGGTCACCGGGTACGACGCGGTGTCGATCCAGCCGAACGCCGGATCGCAGGGCGAGTTCGCCGGCCTCCTGGCCGTGCGTGCGTATCACCGGGCCAACGGCGACGACCAGCGGACCATCTGCCTCATCCCGTCCTCCGCGCACGGCACCAACGCCGCCAGCGCCGTGATGGCCGGCATGAAGGTCGTCGTGGTGAAGACCGCCGACGACGGCGAGGTCGACATCGAGGACCTCCGCGCCAAGATCGAGAAGCACCGCGACGAGCTCGCCGTGCTCATGATCACCTATCCGTCGACGCACGGTGTGTTCGAGGAGCACGTCGCCGACATCTGCGCCGAGGTGCACGACGCCGGCGGTCAGGTGTACGTCGACGGCGCCAACCTCAACGCGCTGGTCGGCCTCGCCAAGCCGGGCCGGTTCGGCGGCGATGTCTCGCACCTGAACCTGCACAAGACCTTCTGCATCCCGCACGGCGGCGGCGGCCCCGGCGTCGGCCCGGTCGGTGTGCGCGCGCACCTCGCGCCGTACCTGCCGAACCACCCGCTGCAGCCCGCGGCGGGCCCCGAGACCGGTGTCGGACCGATCTCGGCCGCCCCGTGGGGCTCGGCCGGCATTCTCCCCATCTCCTGGGCGTACGTACGCCTGATGGGCGGGGAGGGCCTGAAGCGCGCGACGCAGGTTGCCGTACTCGCCGCCAACTACATCGCCAAGCGTCTCGAACCGCACTACCCGATCCTGTACAACGGCCCGGCCGGGCTCGTCGCGCACGAGTGCATCGTGGACCTGCGGCCGATCTCCAAGGCCACCGGCGTCAGCGTCGACGACATCGCCAAGCGTCTGATCGACTACGGCTTCCACTCGCCCACCATGTCGTTCCCGGTTGCCGGGACGCTGATGATCGAGCCGACCGAGAGCGAGAACCTCGCGGAGCTCGACCGCTTCTGCGACACGATGATCGCCATTCGCGGCGAGGTCGAGAAGGTGGCCTCCGGCGAGTGGAGCGCGGACGACAACCCGCTGAGCAACGCTCCCCACACCGCGGCGATGCTGGGCGGGGAGTGGGAGCACGGCTACAGCCGTGAAGTGGCGGTCTTCCCGGCCGGAGTCTCGGCCGCCGACAAGTACTGGCCGCCGGTGCGCCGGATCGACGGTGCCTTCGGTGACCGTAACCTCGTCTGCTCCTGCCCTCCGCTGGACGAGTACGACAACTGAGGCATGAGCGGTAGGGCGTGACGCGGACATGCGTCGGGGCCGGTGCGGAGAGTTCTCCGGGCCGGCCCCAGTTCGTACCGGCCGGGGTCAGGCGGCCTTCATCACCCGGTCGGTTCCCAGGGGCCGGTGCGGGGCGATGATCTGCCCGTCCGGGAGCAGCTCACCGGTGTCCTCGAAGAGCAGGACGCCGTTGCACAGCAGGCTCCAGCCCTGTTCCGGGTGGTGTGCCGTCAGGCGGGCGGCCTCCCGGTCGGCTGAGTCGGCGGTCGGGCATGGTGGCTGGTGCTGGCACATGGATGGGTTCTTTCGCTGCGTCGTAGTGAATGTCCTGCGGCTTGATGAGGTGTTCATGGCCGCGCCCCCCGTATCGATCGGTCCGGTCCCAGTGTTGCCCCACGGGCGTCAATCCGCAGGGATTTCGCAGCAGCACTTCTCCTTACCCCGAGGACGCGTCACCCGGCCGGACGGTTCACCGCAACTGCACTGTCACTTCGGGTGGTTCGGGGTGGCCGGACCGGGCTAGTCCGGATGGGCAGGATGTGCGCCCCGCAGCACTGCGCCCCGCCACCGGGGCCGGTGGCGGGGCGCAGCTCGGTTGATGTGGGGGTGCGGCCGCTGTCAGGCCGGTGATCCGAGCAGGGGACCGGGGCCGGGGGTGATGCGCAGCGTCATCACGCGGAGCAGATCGGCGACCCGGTGCGGGCTATGTGCCGCGATACCCGGCGGTGCGGGAGCCAGCGGCACCAGAAGATCGGCAGGGGCAAGTGCCCCGCCGGACGCGTCGGCCTCGGTGTCGCCGTGCAGCCACAGCGCCAGCATGTAGAGCTCCGGAATGGACAGCAGCCTTGGCTGATAGTGGGGTGTCACCGTCTCGGCCTGGCGCAGGGCGAGTTCGGTCGAGGCGATGTACGGGCCCTCGAAGAAGTGCGAGAAGGTCCAGCCGTCCGGAGTGAGCATGGTGTCCGCCGCGGCGACGGCCTGCTCCGAGCTGCGGATCAGGAACCGCCACGCGGCAAGCCGGGTGGCGGGTGCGAGCCCGCTCGGACCGATCCGGTCCAGTACATGGACGGGGAGCGGGAGTTCGGGGCTCAGAGGTCCCTGGGCAGCTCGGAGAGCCGGTGTGCGGGCCTCGCGGACTGCGGTGGGTGAACCGAGTGCCGCGAGAACGCTGCGCAGAGCGGGCGCGGGAGCCGGGGGAACATGCAGCGGCATAGTGGGTCGCCTCTCACTTCGGAGACACGGTGATGCGTGGGCGGGTGCAGACGGCGCTGTCGGCGTGCGGGGCCAGAGGAGGCCGGTGACTGGGCCGGTGCGTCAACTCTCTGCCTCGTCCGCGAAGTTTATACGACACGTGTTCACGCAGTGATTCCACTAGCCGTCGCAGGTATTGCCGACAAGGCGGTATCAAGACTTTATTATGCGGAGATTCTGCTGATTCGTCGTCAGCGGCGCAGCCACCGCCAGGGATTTTTCCCTGGACGCGGTCGGCCGAAACGCGTCGGCGTTTTCGCCACGCGCCAGGCGGGGGAAACTTCGTGCTGCACCATGCCTGGGGAATGTGCCCCGGACAGCCGTCCTCAGATTACTGGGTGCGCGGCGTTCATGGGGGCGTTATGGATCACCCGGCCTGGGCATTATCGATCGTGACGCGAGCGGCCTGGGCCGCGGGCCGCCCACTCGAGGGAGGGACGCTTCGATGGGGGAGAAGGTCGTGGCGGGCGCCTTTGATCTGTCCGATCGGCAGAGGTACCGGAGGAAGCTCCACCAGTGCCTGGAGGGGCTGGAGAGGCTCCTGACGGAGCGGAGGTTCGACCGCCCCCGCAACCTCATGGGCATGGAGATCGAGCTGAATCTGGCAGGCGCCGACGGCATGCCGAAGATGATGAATGGGGAGGTGCTCCCGCGCATCGCGAGCCGTGATTTCCAGACCGAACTCGGGATGTTCAATTTGGAGGTGAACATAGTCCCGCACCACCTGGACGGACGCGTTTTCGATCAGCTGGCCGAAGAGCTCAGGACCGGCCTTGGATATGCCCATCGGAAGGCGGGCGAGGTCGATGCCGGGATCATGATGATCGGAATTCTGCCCACCCTGGGCCGTCAGGACCTCGTTGCGGCGAACCTCTCGGACGCGGACCGTTACACACTGCTGAACGATCAAATGGTGGCTGCGCGGGGCGAGGATTTCTCGCTCGATATCCAAGGCGTGGAGCGATTGGTCTCCACCTCCTCCTCGATCACTCCCGAGGCCGCCTGCACATCGGTTCAACTGCATCTGCAGGTGACACCGGCGCGCTTCGCGGCCGTATGGAACGCGGCCCAGGCCGTCGCCGGGGTCCAGATCGCCCTCGGCGCCAACTCCCCCTTCCTGTTCGGCAGGGAGCTGTGGCGGGAATCGCGGCCGCCGCTCTTCCAGCAGGCCACGGACACCAGACCGCCGGAACTCCAGAACCAGGGGGTGCGGCCCAGGACCTGGTTCGGCGAGCGGTGGGTCGGTTCGGCGTACGAGCTCTTCGAGGAGAATCTGCGCTACTTCCCCCCACTGCTGCCGATCTGTGACGACGAGGACCCGCTGCGGGTGCTCGACGAGGGCGGGGTGCCGCGGCTGCCGGAGCTCGTGCTCCACAACGGTACGGTCTACCGCTGGAACCGGCCCGTGTACGGGCTGGCCGACGGCGTACCCCATCTGCGGGTGGAGAACCGGGTCCTGCCCGCCGGTCCCACCGTCACCGATGTGATCGCCAATGCCGCGCTCTACTACGGGCTCGTGCGGGCGCTCGCCGAGGAATCCCGTCCGGTGTGGACCAGGCTGCCGTTCGCCGCAGCGGCCGAGAACTTCGACACCGCCTGCCGCCACGGCATCGACGCGGAGCTGATCTGGCCCCGTCCCGGCCGATCGGGCGGGATGACCCGGGTGCCGGCCGTCAAGCTCGTACGGGACGAGCTGCTGCCGCTGGCCGCTGCGGGGCTCGATGCCTGGAACATCGAGCCCGCGGACCGGGACCGCTACCTCGGCGTCATCGAGGAGCGCTGCAAGCGGCGGGCGAACGGAGCGTCCTGGCAGGTGGACACCTACCACCGGGCACGGGAGGCAGGGCTCGAACGGCATGCGGCACTGGCCGCGACCACCCGCCGGTATGCCGAACTGATGCACGGCGGCGAACCCGTGCACAGCTGGCCGACGGGTGTCCCTGCGCCGTGACCCCTTCGTGGCGGGCGCCGGCGACCGCTGTCGTTCCCGACTGCGCCGAGTGCTACTCCTGGGCGGCGTGGTTGCTCTGCCCGGCCGTCATGACGGCCTGCAGAATCACGGCCTGTATCTCGGCCGGGTCGGTGACCTGGTAGCCCCCGCCGCCGGTCACCTTCGCTATCTCGTTCACCTCTTCGCGGTCGGCCTCGGGGCCGACCGCGATGGCGAGGAGCGGCACCGGACGCTCCGGGTCGGCGATCCGCTTGAGCTCCGCGACCAGGGCGCTGCGGGAGATGGAGCGGTTGTCCTGGTTCGAGCCGTCGGTGAGGATCACCACGGCGTTGAACTTGCCCTTCACATAGGTCGCCTGGGCGTCCTTGTACGCGGCCAGAGTGGTGTCGTACAGGCCGGTCGCGCCACCCGGTACCGGCTGCAGCGCGGAGAAGGCCGCGGCGAGCCTCTCGCGGTGGGTGCCGCCGCCCTTCGCCGGATCGCCGAGCCGGCCCGTCGGTACCAGCCTGCGGTAGTCCTTGTCGCCGTCGAGCGTGGTGGCGAACTCCCAGAGCCCGATCTCGTCGTTCGGGGTGAACTGGTTGAGGGCCTGGATCAGGGACGCCTTGGTGACATCCATCCTGGACTGGTTGCGGCCCGGCACGATCGTGGCCATCGAACCCGAGGCATCGACGACCGTCGTCAGCCGCGCGCTCTGCACCGTGATCGTCCACATGCCGAGCGTCTGCTGGAGCGCCTCGGCGGACGGTGCCGCGGCGGCCGTGGCGTACGGCTGGGGCTTCCTGCCGCCCGCCGATGCGACCACCGACTCCCCGGCCGCCCCGTCGACGTTTCTGAAGCCGTGCTTCTTCAGCGTGGCTTGCGCGCCCGGCTCATTCAGCAGTGTCATGAACCGCAGGGCCGCCCGGCCCTCGGACGTGCTCATCCTGGTCTCGTCCACCAGCGTGTACGGATAGTCGAGCAGCGGGGTGCCGTCCTTGGGGTAGAAGAGGTCGAGCCTTCCACCGCCGGTCGACTCCGCGTTGTGGGCGAACGCGGCCTGCTCGGAGAGGAGCACCGCCTGGTTGCGCTCCGGATTGCCCTGCTCGGCGCCCGAGTCGCCCTGAGCCAGCGTTTCGAGCACCTGGGTGTCACCGTCCGACATGCGCTGCGCGAGCAGCTTGGCAGTGGCCGCGACCCTGGTGTCGCTGTCGCCGCCCTGTTTCTCGGAGGACGCGCCGATGCTGGAGAGCGCGAGCAGACCGGTGGCACTGCGTGCCGGGTCGGCCGCGCCGAGACGCACCTTGTCGGAGTCCATGGCCGCGGCCGTCAACTCCGCCCAGGAATACTTCTTCTTCGGCCAGCCGAGGCTCTTGGCCGCCGACGGCACCATGGCCAGGGTGACGGGGGAGGAGGCGACGGAATCACCCGGCGTGATCGGGATGCCGTCACCGGAGCCCTTGGCCCGGTCGACCCAGAGGTCGGAGTCGGGCAGCCAGATCTGGTAGTCCGGGGTACGGGTGCCGGAGGAGAGTGCGTTGGCGACCTTGTAGGAATCGCGGGCCACCACCCGCACATACAGACAGCGGCCGTCGGATCTCACATCGTCCTTGCGCGCCTTGTCGGCGACGGCACGCACGGCGGGGGCGATGTCCGGTGAGGACACCATGGAAAGGCGTACGGCGGAATCCTCACAGGATTTCGAGAACGACAGCAGGCCGCCCTGCACCGCGACTGCCGTTCCCGCCGCCACCGCGAGGACGAGCATGGTCGCGATCGCTACGGTGCGCCGTCGGCGCGGCGGCGGACCGTCCCCGCTTCCATCGGTCGCGTAGTCGTCGGGCAAGCTGTGACGTCCCATGACGGTGGTGCCCCTCCTTGAGAATGAACAAGGAAAAGGGGGACCAGACCATCGCCAATGGTGGTTGTCCCCCGGCCTGTCGCGCATGATCTTCGTACCTGCATTCGAGACCCTAGCGGGACGGGGAGCGGGATGGGGCGTGAATGCACAACTCAAGGCAGGTGTACAGGTGGAGGCGGGGCGCGTGGCTGAATCTTTCCCCCAAGAGGCTGTGTCGCGACGGATCTTGCGGTCCGAAACGGTGCTGGTGCTGGCTCTCTCATTGGGCGCCAGCGGGGTGTCTGCCCTGATCAGTTTTGTCGGATCACTGACGAAACCAGGGGGTTTGAAGGAACAGGCCGCGACGCTCAACAGCTCATACGCACCCGGGCGTCCATGGCTGGATCTCGCCTGGCAACTCTTCGGAATCGCGACGGCCCTGGTGCCCGTCGCCCTCGTCGCGCATCTGTTGATGAGGGAGGGCGCCGGCCTGCGTGCCATCGGTTTCGACCGGAGCAGGCCATGGCCGGACCTGGGGCGCGGCGCGATGGTGGCGGCGGGCATCGGGAGCGCCGGGCTCGCCTTCTATCTGGTGGCGCGGGCAGCCGGTTTCAATCTGACCGTGGTCCCGGAATCACTGCCCGATGTGTGGTGGAAATTCCCGGTTCTGATCCTGTCCGCGCTCCAGAACTCCGTGGTGGAGGAAGTGATCGTCGTCGGGTATCTGCTGCGCAGACTCGGTCAGTTGGGGTGGACGCCGATGGCCGCCCTGGTGGCGAGTTCGGTGCTGCGCGGCTCGTACCACCTGTATCAGGGGATCGGCGGCTTCATCGGCAACATGGTGATGGGTGTTGTCTTCGTGCTGCTGTACCGGCGCTGGGGGCGGGTCGGTCCACTGGTCGCGGCGCATGCGCTGCTCGACATCGGGGCGTTTGTCGGATACGCCCTGCTGGCGGGGAAGGTGGGGTGGCTGCCTACGCCGTGAGTGGGGTGGGGCGTAGGCGGGCGGTGTTCGGCGCGGGGGTGTGCGGGAGTGATCCGTGGGCGGTGTTCGGCGCGGGGTGTGCCGGCGTGGTCCGTGGGCGGTGTTCGGCGCGGAGGGCGTACGGGAGTGGTCCGTGCGCCCTCCGCGCTGTCGGCGGAAGGCTCAGAGCGCCGTGAGCAGTTCGCCGTCGATGACCGTCACGGCGCTGCCGGTCAGCAGGGTGCGGTCGCCGCGCAGAGAGGTGCGGACCAGACCGGAACGGGCGGAGGCCTGCAGCCCGGTCAGCTCGTCACGGCCGAACCGGGCCGACCAGAAGGGGGCCAGCGCGGTGTGGGAGCTGCCGGTCACCGGGTCCTCGTCGATCCCGACGCGCGGGAAGAAGCCGCGGGAGACGAAGTCGTAGCCGCGGGCGGGGTCCTCGGCGGCGGCCGTGGCGATGATGCCCCGCCGGGAGAGGCGGGCCAGTGCGGCGAGATCCGGGGTCAGTCCTCGTACGGTCGCCTCGTCGGCCAGTTCCACGACCAGATCGCCGATGTGAGGGCCGGTGTCGTGGACGGAGAGCGGTTCCGCGCCCAGGGCGACGGCCAGACCGGCCGGGGCGGTCTCCGGTGTCAGCGGGGCTGTGGGGAAGTCGAGCGTGATCGTGCCGTCGGGGTGGGCAGTCGCGGTGAGGATGCCGCACCGTGCCGCGAAACGTACCGTGCCGCTCGCTGCCCGGGTGGTGTGCAGGACGTGCGCGGTCGCGAGGGTGGCATGCCCGCACATGTCGACCTCGGTGGTCGGGGTGAACCAGCGCAGCGCCCAGTCCGCGTCGCCGCCCGGCGGCAGCGGGTGGGCGAACGCGGTCTCGGAGAGGTTCAGCTCCATGGCGATCCGCTGGAGCTGTTCGTCGTCGGCAAAGGCGTCGGAATCCAGCAGAAGGACTCCCGCCGGGTTGCCGGTGAAGGGGCGGTCGGTGAACGTATCGACGATTCGGATCCTCATGACGTGACCGTACGTGCGGCGGAAAGCCACAGGCCAAGGCCAATTCCGTGTTGCTGGACCGAAAAGCCCGGCCGGTGACAGGGACTTCGGCCGTCTGCCACCGATTGCATCTGCCTGCTGGGGCCGGCGGCCGGTGCCATGGCGATGATGAGCAGCCGCTCCAAAGGCGCCTGAGCCTCGGGCTCGTCCGAGCCTCTGAGCTCGTCCGAGTCTGCGGGCTCACCCGAGTCCGCCTGAAGCGGCCGACCGCTGCGGACCCTGAACGACCGCCGTCCGCGAGGGGGCGCGGACGGCGGCCTTCGCATGCCGGGCGTGGGCCTTCAGGACGCGGTCCGGAACCCCAGACCCCTGAGCGGGGCCCGCCAAGGCCTCACTTCCCGAGGGGCTGGGTGAAGCGCAACAGGTTGCCGGCGGGGTCGCGGAACGCGCAGTCGCGGACGCCGTAGGGCTGGTCCGTCGGCTCCTGCAGCACCTCGCCGCCCGCGGCGCTGATGCGCTCGAAGGTGGCGTCGCAGTCGTCCGTCGCGAAGATGACGCCGCGCAGCATGCCCTTGGCCATCAGCTCCGCCATGGCCTGTTTGTCGGCCGGTGAGGCGTTCGGGTCGGCGGCGGGCGGTTCCAGGACGATGTTCACGTCCGGCTGCGAGGGCGCTCCGACGGTCACCCAGCGCATCCCCTCGAACCCGACGTCGTTGCGTACCTCAAGGCCGAGCACATCGCGGTAGAAGGCGATCGCCTTGTCGTGGTCGTCGACGGCGATGAAGCATTGGGAAAGGCTGATGTCCATGCCGTTCACGCTACGGACTGGCGGCGGGGCTCGCGCCACCGTTCCTGACCGGCCGCGTGTGGATCTTGGCCATGCACGCCGGGATGGCGGCGCCTCGGTCATGGCTCCGCGCCCGGTAGGTGCTCGGGCTCTCGCCGACCAGCTGGGTGAAGCGCGAGCTGAACGACCCCAGCGACGTGCAGCCGACCGCGAAGCAGACCTCGGTCACCGCGAGGTCGCCGCGCCGCAGCAGCGCTTTGGCCCGCTCGATGCGGCGGGTCATCAGGTAGCTGTATGGCGTCTCGCCGAAAGCGGCGCGGAAGCTGCGGGAGAAATGGCCCGGCGACATCAGGGCGTCACGCGCCAGCGCCGGGACGTCGAGCGGCTCGGCGTAGTCGCGGTCCATCCGATCGCGGGCCCGCCGCAGCCGGACGAGGTCGTCGAGGTTCTGCCGTCTCACCCGATCAGTTTCCCACAGCACCCGAGGCCGGTGATGAGGAGCATGGACGACGCCCTGGAGTCCAGAGCTGACCGAGGACGAGCCGAGCGACCTGCTCAGCGACCACGACCGCGAGGCTTGCGTCCGCGGCGGTCATTGCCGAAGCCCTCGGGTGGTCCCCCAGGGTGTCGAACGCTCCTTACTCGTCACTCGTCCTACTCGAATACGTCTCGCTACCAGTCGAGTGGGACGAGTCGAAACAGATGAGAGAACTCGTCCCACGGTGTCCGCGAGGGCCTCGGTCAGGTGCCGACGTAGGCCGCGAGGTGCTCGCCGGTGAGGGTGGAGCGGGCGGCGACGAGGTCGGCGGGTGTGCCCTCGAAGACGATCTGGCCGCCGTCATGGCCGGCGCCGGGGCCGAGGTCGATGATCCAGTCGGCGTGCGCCATGACCGCCTGGTGGTGCTCGACGACGATGACCGACTTGCCGGAGTCGACGAGCCGGTCGAGCAGGCCGAGCAGCTGCTCGACGTCGGCAAGGTGCAGGCCGGCGGTCGGCTCGTCGAGGACGTAGACGCCGCCCTTCTCAGCCATGTGGGTGGCCAGCTTGAGCCGCTGCCGCTCGCCGCCGGACAGCGTGGTGAGCGGCTGGCCGAGGCTGAGGTAGCCGAGCCCGACGTCGGCGAGCCGGTCGAGGATGTGGTGCGCGGCCGGTGTGTGCGCCTCGCCGGAGCCGAAGAACTCCTCGGCCTCGGTCACCGACATCGCCAGCACCTCGCTGATGTCGCGGCCGCCGAGGTGGTATTCAAGGACCGATGCCTGGAACCGCTTCCCCTCGCACTCCTCGCAGGTGGTGGCGACGCCGGCCATCACCGCCAGGTCGGTGTAGATGACGCCGGCGCCGTTGCAGGTGGGGCAGGCACCCTCGGAGTTGGCGCTGAACAGCGCCGGCTTCATGCCGTTGGCCTTCGCGAACGCCTTGCGGATCGGGTCGAGCAGTCCGGTGTACGTCGCCGGGTTGCTGCGTCGGGAGCCCTTGATGGCTCCCTGGTCCACCGACACCACACCCTCGCCGGCCGGGATCGACCCGTGCACGAGCGAGCTCTTGCCGGAGCCGGCGACGCCGGTGACGACGCACAGGACCCCGAGCGGGATGTCGACGTCGACGTTGCACAGGTTGTGCGTCGTCGCGCCGCGGATCTCCAGCGTGCCGGTGGGCTTCCGCACCGTCTCCTTGGCGGAGGCCCGGTCGTCGAAATGGCGCCCGGTGATGGTGCCGCCGGCCCGCAGTCCCTCGACGGTGCCCTCGAAGCAGACGGTGCCGCCCGCCGTACCGGCGCCGGGGCCGAGGTCGACGACGTGGTCGGCGATCGCGATGGTCTCCGGCTTGTGCTCGACGACGAGCACCGTGTTGCCCTTGTCCCGCAACCGCAGCAGCAGGTCGTTCATCCGCTGGATGTCGTGGGGGTGCAGCCCGATGGTGGGCTCGTCGAAGACATAGGTGGTGTCGGTGAGCGAGGAGCCGAGGTGGCGGATCATCTTGACGCGCTGCGCCTCGCCGCCCGACAGCGTGCCCGACGGCCGGTCGAGGGAGAGGTAGCCAAGGCCGATCTCCACGAACGACTCGAGGGTCTGCTGCAGCGCGGCGAGCAGTGGCGCCACCGACGGCTCGTCGAGACCGCGGACCCATGCGGCCAGGTCACTGATCTGCATCGCGCAGGCGTCGGCGATGCTGATCCGCTTGATCTTCGACGACCGGGCCCCCTCGCTGAGCCGTGTGCCGTCGCACTCGGGGCAGGTGGTGAAGGTGACCGCCCGCTCCACGAACGCCCGGATGTGCGGCTGCAGCGCCTCCTTGTCCTTGGACAGGAACGACTTCTGGATCTTGGGGATCAGCCCCTCGTAGGTGAGGTTCACGCCCTCGACCTTCACCTTGGTCGGCTCCCGGTAGAGGAAGTCCTGCATCTCCTTCTTGGTGTACTTGCGGATCGGCTTGTCCGGGTCGAGGAGGCCCGACTCGGCGTAGACCCGCACGGTCCAGAAGCTGTCGGACTTCCAGCCGGGGATGGTGAACGCGCCCTCGGCGAGCGACTTGGAGTCGTCGTAGAGCTGGGTGAGGTCGATGTCGGAGACCGTGCCCCGGCCTTCGCAGCGCGTACACATGCCACCGGTGCGGTTGAAGGTTGCCTTCACCGCCTTCTTGGCACCGCGCTCCACGGTGATCGCACCGCTCGCCCGGACCGAGGGGACGTTGAAGGCATACGCGCTGGGTGGGCCGATGTGCGGCTTCCCGAGCCGGCTGAAGAGGATGCGCAGCATCGCGTTGGCGTCGGTGGCAGTGCCGACCGTGGAGCGGGGGTCGGCACCCATCCGCTGCTGGTCGACGATGATCGCGGTCGTCAGCCCATCGAGTACGTCGACCTCGGGCCGCGCCATCGTCGGCATGAAGCCCTGCACGAAGGTGCTGTAGGTCTCGTTGATCAGCCGCTGCGACTCCGCCGCGATCGTGTTGAACACCAGCGAGCTCTTGCCCGAGCCGGAGACACCGGTGAACACCGTCAGCCGGCGCTTCGGGAGCTCGATGCTGACGTCCTTGAGGTTGTTCACGCGCGCGCCGTGCACACGGATCAGATCGTGGCTGTCGGCAACGTGCAGCGCAGGCGACTGCGTACCCGTCCTCTTGGCGGTGCTCATCGTGTCTCCATCTGTTACGCGGACCGCCTTCGCGGTCTCCGCCGGCGTCGCCTGGCTCGATCTGGCCAGCCTCGCACAGTACGTCTGGTTGTCCTTCACTTCGGCCCGTGGAACCTCTGGGCCCCAGCCACGCGGCCTGCCCGCCGAGGCGTCAGACCGCCCAGCGGCCGTCGCGCATCAGCTCGCGGCCGGGCATCTCGTTCACCTCGCGCCAAGCCCGGAACCAGCGGTACGGGGTGGCCGGCGCCAGGGGGTCTCCCCTGCTCGAACGAAGTTGAGAGCTTGGGGAAGGGCCGAAGCCGGTGTGCGCGACGAACCGGTCACCCCGCTCCTGCGGCAGCGCGTCGATCTCGAGGACCTCGACTTCGCCCTCGATCATGGACACGTCGCGGGTGTGGCCCAGCCCCGGCTGAACGGTTCGGGTGGCGGCCAGGTTCCTGCCGGTGGGGCTGTCCGTCGGCGTGGCCACCAGCAGCGCTTCGCCGTCCCAGTCGAAGGACAACGGCACCGGATACGGAGCACCGTCCGCCGAGGCACTGGCCACCCGGACATCGATGTCGTGGGTGAGCCGATGCCCGGTGTCGCGACGACGCCGAGCACGGGAGCGGGGGGTCGGCACTCATCGGTCCTGAAGCAGCCCGAGGACGTTGCCATCGGGGTCGGTGACGGTGGCCACCAGGCGGCCGCCACCGACGTCGTGCGCGGGCTCCTTCACGGTGGCACCCGCGGCGGTCACCTCGGCCAGCTTCGCCTCGATGTCCGGCACGTGCCAGTAGGCCACCGGTGAGGTCATGCCCTGCGGTCCACCGCCCGGCACCAGCCCGATGTGCTGGCCCTCGGCCTCGAAGCCGACGTAGTAGGACTCGTCGGCCTGCGGCCGTACGCCGAGCAGGGCGGCGTACACCTCCTTGGCCTTCGCCAGGTCGGAAACGGGATGCAGCACGGTCTTGATTCCCTGGGTGGAAGAGCCGGTCATGGTCACTCCTGAAGTCGTGGGTCTGGTCGGGATTGTCTGGCTCAAAGACGAACGGGAGTCCGGAAATCGACAGCCCGATCGCCCCGGATGGCGATGTCGCCGTTGGCCGTTCGTCTTAACCGGGCCCAGCCCGCAAGAGAAGAAGGACCACCGGGATCACCTCCGGGCGGTAGCGATGGAAGGCCAGGGATGCGTCCGGGGCGTCGTGCGGGAGGAGGCTCGCGTGAATGGTGATGTCCATGGCGATCACGCTAACTCCGGCTCAAGGGTCCGCGCTTCTCCATTCCTGATCGGTCTGGTCACCTGTTTCGCGACGCACGACGGCATCTCCGCCGTCACGCGAGCTGTCTGGCCCCGGTAGGTGCTGGGCGGCACACCGGCCAACTCGGTGAAGCGGGTGCTGACAGGTGCCCCAGTGACGCGCAGCCGACCGCGAAGCAGACCTCGGTGCACCCCACAGCGGCCACCGTCCGCCGGGTCCTCGCCGAAGCGGATGACGCAGCCTGAGCATCACGTTCAGCTACATGTCGGTTGGTTCGCCGCTCGTCAACGGCACCCCGAGTCGGGTGCTCGCTCGGCGCCACGGGTCGCCTTGCCGATGAAGTCAGTCGCCGTCACTGAGGCAGGTCGCACAGTGACCGACCAGGGTGTTTGTCAAGCGACCGGTTCCGATATATCGTTGACGCATCGCGACAGATCAACGATGGAAGGAGCGTAGCGATGCGTTCACATGGACACGACCATGAGCACGGGCACGGACATGGGCACTGCGGGCCCGGTCATCAGGGTCGGGGCGACTTCGAGGGGCGGCGGGCGGCCTTCGGGCAGTTCGGTCCGCCGTTCGGGGGCGGTCCCTTCGGGGGCGGTCCCTTCGGTGGCGGGCGCGGCCGGGGCGGCGGCCGGGGGAGGGCGCGCCGGGGTGACGTACGTGCGTCGATCCTGGCGCTGCTGAAGGACCGGTCGATGCACGGGTACGAGATGATCCAGGAGATCGGCGAGCGCAGCGGCGGGGCCTGGCGGCCCAGTCCGGGCTCGGTCTATCCGACCCTCCAGTTGCTGGAGGACGAGGGTCTGATCGTCAGTGCGAGCGAGGGTGGCAAGAAGCTGTTCACACTCACCGACACCGGCCGCTCCGAGGCGGAGTCGGGTCCCGACGCGCCCTGGGAGGAAGCCGGGCGCGGAGTCGACTGGGAGAGCGTCAACGAGATCCGGCAGGCCGGCTTCGGTCTGATGGAGGCGTTCGGCCAGGTCTGGAAGACCGGCTCGGCCGATCAGCGTCAGAAGGCGCTCACGGTCATCAATGACGCCCGTAAGAAGCTCTATCTGATCCTTGCCGACGAGCACTGAGCCCCTGGGCAGGGCGCCAAGGGCCTCGCGGCCGAGCCGCGAGGCCCTTCCCGTTGGTCCGGTGGCCGTCAGGCGGCGACGAGTCCGCCCAGTCTGCGCAGCGACTCGACGAGCGCGGCGGTCGCCGAGTCCTTGAGTTTGCCCGCCATCAGGGAGACCGCGGCGCCGGTGAACTCTCCGTCGATGCGGACCGTGGTGGCATCTCCGTCGGGCGTCAGTGAGTAGCGCATGGCCAGATTGACGCCCATGGGCCCCTTGCCCTTGGTGGTCAGCAGTCGGGCGGTCTCCAGCTCCGCCACCGTCCAGGTCACCTCGGCGGGGAAGCCCATGAGCTTCATGTTCTCCTCATAGGTGGCCGCGAGTTCGAGTGTTGCCGGGCCGCCCTTGGGGAAACCGGTGTGGGTGGCGTTCCACCGGCCGTACGCGGTGAAGTCCGTCAGCTGGGCCCAGACCTTCTCGGCCGGTGCTTCGATGCGTGCTTCTGCACTGACTTCGGCCATGCGACCACCCCTTCTCGGCGGGTTACGGTGTCGCGGAACGTAGCCGCAGCGACGCGAACATTCAATACTGATGAACTGTCAGATCTGCGTGGTCCGTTCCTCCCGCTCCCGCCCGCCAGATCAGTGCGGCATCGAATCGATCGGATACGCGCGGGTGCGGGCCGTCGTCATGGCAGTGGAACGCGGCCCAGAAGAGATCGGCGCGCAGTGCGTCCGCCGGTGCGTGGATCCGGTATACGTACTCCCGTCCGTCTAGCGCCGGCAGGGCGACCAACCAGGACACGTCCGCAGTCTCCCTTCCGGCTGCCGTATGGATGGTGTGGGACGTACGAGGGCGGCTTGCGGTTGCTCCAGGAGTGCGGCGCAAGGCGGCGCGCGCCGTTTTTCCGGATCGGATCCCGGAATGGCGAGATCTCATCCGCAAGGAGGAGGAACCGCTCTGGTGTGCCCAACTTGCGTGGGATGCCTAAATGGGCCCCTCCGGTGATGCCTCGGCGCTGTGGGACTGATGGGGTAAGAGGTGTGCAAAACCGGACGCCGCGGATCCCTCAGCAGCCCGCACCGAACCGTGCTGAGTTCGACGCCAGACTCACTGTGGAGCTGGCCGCCGTGGTGACCGGTGCCCGAAGGCGTGCACTTCGCGACGGTGACCGGCAGATCGACACTGCGCATCTGCTGCACTCCCTCATCGAATCGGACCCCGAGGTGCGGGCGGCCTTCGAGGGCGGACCCCAACTGGCCAAGGTGCTCGGCTATCTCGTCCAGCGCAGTATCGGATACGGGCTCCGATGGCAGGGCGCGGTGGAGGACTCCGGCGCTGTCCGGGTCGTCGAGAACCTGGATTCAGCTGTGCGGGACACCGGGGTGGAGGGCTGGTCGCCCTCGGCCGCTTCGGCGATGGCCGAAGCCCGCGAGCGGGCGGAGCTGCGCGGCGACGCGCGGGCCGGAGGGCTCGATCTGCTCGCGGCACTGGCCTCGGACCACGAGTGCCGGGCCGTCGAGGTGCTGGAGCGGGCCGGCGTCGACGCGGGGCAGCTCGCGGCCCGGATCGTGGGGGCGTCCGGCCAGGGGTGGCGGGGGGCCGGGGGCTGACGTGCCGGAGCCGATTCAGTGCGGCGGTTCGGTCAGGGCCTTGAAGGCCGGGCGGAGCAGGGCGGCGATGCGGTCGGCGGGGGCGTCGCGGAGGGCGTCGAGGCCCAGGAGCTGGTGGCCGATGGTGACGCCGACCATGGTGGTGATGACCAGTGCGGCGCGCAGCTCGGGGTCGTCGACCTCCGGCAGTGCCGCACCGATGCTGTCGATCTGCCGGCCGAGGCTCTCGCGGGCGTGATCGGCTGCGGCTGGATCGGTGAGCATGGAGCGCATCATTGCCAGCGTGCCGTCGGGAAGGCCGCCGAGCTTGAGGCCGAGTGTGGCGAGCAGTTGATCCACAAGTGCGTCGGCGGCGGTGTCGGCAGGCAGGGCGGGGGGCGCCTGCAGAGCCTGGGTGAACAACTCGCGTTTCGACCCGAAGTACTGCATGACCAGCGCCGGATCGACGCCTGCCGCGGCTGCCACGGCGCGGATGGTGGCGCGATCGAAGCCCCGCTCGGCGAACAGCTCGCGGGCGCAGTCGAGGATGCGTGCCTCTGTGGCTCGGCGGCGGTCGGCGCGGGAGATGTGAGGGGCGGTCACGAGTTCACTCTACAGGCGTTGACCGATGCCGGACGGGCTCGTACCGTCATTGGGTCAACACTCGTTGAGTGAATGGAGTGAGTTCTGTGTCAGGTCTGCAGAGATCCTCGGCCCGTACGCCCCGCGAGGTGCTGGACCGCTACCACCAGGCCATGCTCGACAAGTCCGCGGACGACCTCGCCGACCTCTACGCAGTGGACGCGGTGCATGAGTTCCCGTTCGCGTCCCCCGGCTTTCCCCCGCGTTATGAGGGGCGCGAGGAGGTGCGTGCCGGATACCGGGCGGCCTGGGGTGCCAGTTCGGTTCGCGTGGAGGCGATCGAGGGCATCGAGATCCACGAGACCGCCGATCCGGAGGTGATCATCGGTGAGCATGTCGTGATCGGCGAACTCCCGGCCGGCGGTGGCACCTTCACCGTGCCCGGGATGCTGGTCATCCGCGTCCATGACGGGATGATCGCCGGGGTCCGCGACTACATGGACGGCGTGGCCGTCGCCGGGCTCGGACAGCTGATGGCGAAGGCCGCCGTGGAGCGGGGCGCCCGAGAGGGGGTGCGTCAGGGGTCACAGGGGTGACGCTCCTGACCGTAGCTGTCATGATGTGCCGATGCACGCGTCTCAGGGGAGAAGCGCCGGCCTGGGACTTGCCCTGGCCTCGGCGTTCGCATTCGGTGGTTCAGGGGTGGCGGCCAAGCCGCTGATCGAGGCAGGTCTCGATCCGCTCCATGTGGTGTGGCTACGGGTGGCGGGCGCCGCCCTTGTCATGCTGCCCGTCGCCTGGCGCCACCGGGATCTCGTGCGCAGCCGGCCCGTCCTGCTGCTGGGGTTCGGGCTGCTCGCCGTGGCCGGTGTGCAGGCGTTCTACTTCGCTGCGCTCTCCCGTATCCCCGTCGGTGTCGCTCTTCTCGTCGAGTATCTGGCGCCCGCACTCGTGCTCGGCTGGGTCCGCTTCGTCCAGCGCCGGCCGGTCACCCGTCGTGCCGCGGTCGGTGTGGTGCTCGCCGTCGGGGGACTCACCTGCGTGGTCGAAATCTGGTCGGGGCTGAGCTTCGACGTGGTCGGGCTGCTGCTCGCGCTCGGCGCCGCCTGCTGCCAGGTCGGGTACTTCGTCCTGTCGGACCAGGGCAGCGCGGACAGCGCGGGAGGGGTCGAACCTCCGCATCCGGTCGGTGTCATCGCGTACGGGCTGCTGATCGGCACGGTGGTCCTCACCGCGGTCGCACGGCCCTGGGGCATGGACTGGTCGGTCCTGGGTGGCAGTGCGGGCATGGACGGCACGGATGTACCCGCCGGGCTGCTGCTCGTCTGGATCGTGCTGGTATCGACGGTGATCGCCTACGTCACCGGGGTGATCTCGGTCCGGCTGCTCTCACCCGCGGTGGCGGGCGTCGTCGCCTGTCTTGAGGCGGTCATCGCCACCGTGCTGGCCTGGGTGATGCTCGGCGAGCACCTGTCGGCGCCGCAGCTCATCGGCGGTTCCATGGTGCTGATCGGTGCCTTCATCGCCCAGTCGGCGACACCGAAGACGCCCTCCGGTCCCGTCGCATCGGGACGGGGCGAGGGGCACGTTGCGGGATCGGACGGGGACCGCGGCGCTGCTGAGGGGGAGTTGTCCGCCGGCCGCGCCGCGACGTAATGTGACGACCATGCATTCGACCGTACTTCCGCCGCCTGCCGCATAGCGCGGGCGGCCACTCCTGACGAAGACCGGGCTCGGGCAGTCCCCGAGCGGTTCGTCGCTGCCCGTGTGCGGAGCCGAGCGACCACCGTCCTGTCTTCATCTGGAGAAGTCACGTGTCGAACCCTGTTTCCGGCCTGCCCGTCGGGCGGAGCCTCTTCTATCTGATCGTCGCCGGTGTGGCCTGGGGCACAGCCGGAGCCGCCGCTTCGCTGATCTTCGAGGTCAGCGATCTGGGCCCGCTCGCCCTGTCGTTCTGGCGCTGCCTGGGCGGCCTCGTGCTGCTGCTCGCCGCGCTGGCGCTACGGCCCCGACGCGCGGACGTCCCCGCCGAACCGCGCCGCCGTCGGCTGCTGCGCATCCTGGGAACCGGCGTGGGTCTCACCGTCTTTCAGAGCGCGTACTTCGCGGCCGTCGAGGCGACCGGCCTCGCGGTCGGGACTGTCGTCACCCTCGGAGCGGGCCCCGTGTTCATCGCGGTCGGCGCGCGGCTGACCATGGGGGAGCGGCTGGGACGCGGCGGACTCACCGCGGTGGTGGGCGCGCTGGCCGGGCTCGCCGTACTGGTGCTCGGCGGCGACGGCGCCACCGTGCGGCCCGCCGGAGTCGCCCTGGCACTGCTCTCCGCGGCCGGTTACGCGACGATCACCCTGCTGACCCGGTGGCTCGGCCGCCACGGCGGCGCCACCGACTCGCTCGCCACCAGTGCCTGGGCCTTCGGGATCGGAGCCGTCGGACTGCTGCCGATGGCTGTGGCCGAAGGACTCGTACCGCACACCGCTCAGGCAGTGCAGGTGGTGACGCTGCTGGTCTACGTGGCGGCGGTACCGACCGCGCTCGCCTATGCGCTCTACTTCGCGGGCGCCGCGGTGGTGCGTGCCGCGACGGTGTCCGTGATCATGCTGCTCGAACCGGTCAGCGCGGCGGTCATCGCTGTGGTGGTGCTCCGTGAGCAGCTC
Source organism: Streptomyces sp. NPDC048473 (assembly GCF_043200155.1). NCBI lineage: Bacteria > Bacillati > Actinomycetota > Actinomycetes > Kitasatosporales > Streptomycetaceae > Streptomyces > Streptomyces sp. NPDC048473. Next base: position 44,798 of record NZ_JBICXE010000038.1, on the reverse strand, counting down.
ACCGCGGCCACCGTCATCGGGACGCTGCTGCTCCTTGCGGCCGTGGCGGGACTGGCGCTCGCCGAGGCGCGCAGCGCCGCGCAGGCCCGCCGACGGGCGGCCGTGCCGGCCTGACCACCAGGGGCGGACGGGCCCGCGTACCCGGCGGCGGGCCCGTACATCCCTGGGACGGTTCAGAGCGCGGTGATGTAGTCCGGCACCCCGATGGCGGGATCGAGGTCGTCCGAAGGGAGCGGCGTCGCATAGCCGTGGGCGAGCGGGACGACGCCCGCCCAGTGGGGCAGCGCAAGGTCGCGGGGTTCGTCGTTGGGGCCGCCGGTGCGGATCTTGGCGGAGACCTCCTGGAGGTCCAGGCGGATGACCGCTGTCGCGGCCAGTTCCTTTTCGTCGGCGGGCCGCGAGTCCGCGGACCGGCCCGGCACCACGTGGTCGACGATCGCGTCGAGGGCGGTCCGCCGCTCCTGCGGGTCGGTGACCGTGCGCGCGATGCCGTGGACCACCACGGAGCGGTAGTTGATCGAGTGGTGGAAGGCGGAGCGGGCCAGCACCAGCCCGTCGACATGCGTCACCGTCAGGCAGACCGGCAGGCCGGGGTCGGTACGGCCGGTCTCCCGCAGCGGCCGGGAGCCGGTCGAGCCGTGTACGTAGAGCCGCTCGCCGATCCGGCCGAAGAGCGTCGGCAGGACGACCGGCGCACCGTCACGGACGAAGCCGAGATGGCAGACGTACGCCTCGTCGAGTATCGAGTGGACCATTTCCCGGTCGTACGCCGCGCGATCGCGGGAACGGGTCGGGACGGTCCGCTCGGTCGGCTGGTATCCCTCTGCGGCGTCCGGGCCCGTGGTCTGCGGCGGTGCGGTGTCCGGCATTGCGTACTCCATTGCACTAGTGCATAATCTGTTTTGTGCTAGGAGAGTATCGGATCGTCGGGCAGCGTGCATCGGAAATTGCCGTCAGTGTGGAGCGCGGGGTCGGCTCGGGGGACCTCGCGCCCGGGCAAGTGCTGCCGCCCATGCGGGAGTTGGCGCAAGTGCTGGGGGTGAATCCCAATACTGTGGCGGCCGCCTACCGCACGCTCCGCGAGCGCGGGGTGATCGAGACGGCCGGGCGCCGGGGCAGCAGGGTGCGGCCGCGCCCCGCAAGTACGGCGCGCGGTTCGCTCCGGGTCGAGGCGCCGCCCGGGGTGCGGGACCTGGGAGAGGGGAACCCCGATCCGGCACTGCTGCCCGCGCTGGGGGAGGCGTTCGCGGCGGCCACGGACGAATATGCGCGGCGGCCCGGAATGTACGGACAGGCGCCGGTGGACCAGGAGTTCGCCGCACTCGCCCGCGCCGCGCTGGATGCCGACGGAGTGCCGGCCGGGTCCGTGGTCGCGACCTCCGGATCGCTGGACGCGATCGAGCGCGTACTGGTCGCGCACCTCAAGCCCGGTGACGCGGTGGCCGTCGAGGACCCGGGGTGGGGCAGCCTGCTGGATCTCGTGCCGGCGCTGGGGCTGCGGCCCGTACCCGTCGCGCTCGACGACGAGGGACCGCTGCCCGATGCCGTCGAGCACGCGCTGAACGCCGGTGCCCGCGCGCTGGTGGTCACCGACCGCGCGCAGAATCCGACCGGGGCCGCGATCAGCGCCGGGCGCGCCTTCGAGCTGCGGGGCGTCCTCGCCGGACACCGCGGCGTCCTCCTGATCGAGGACGACCACGGTCACGCCATCGTCGATCTGCCGTTGTACCCGCTGGCGGGCGCCACGGACCGCTGGGCGTTCGTGCGGTCCGTCGCCAAGGCGTACGGGCCTGATCTGCGGGTCGCCGTACTGACCGGCGACCCGGTCACGGTCGATCGCGTGTCGGGCCGGCAGCGGCTGGGCCCCGGCTGGGTCAGCCGACTGCTGCAACGGGCCGTGGCGCACCTGTGGTCCTCGGGTGCGGTCGACTCGGGCGAGGTGGCGCGGGCGTACGCGAAGCGGCGGGACGCACTCGTGAAGGCGCTGGAGGAACGGGGCGTGGAGGCGCACGGGCGCAGCGGCATGAACGTATGGGTGCCGGTCAGCGACGAGACCGGTGCCGTGGCACGGCTGCTGCACGCGGGCTGGGCGGTGGCGCCCGGGGCGCGGTTCCGGATGACCGCACCCCAGGGGGTCCGGCTCACCGTCTCACCGCTCACCGCGGCCGACATCGGGCCGCTGGCCGATGCGGTGGCGGCAGCGGCGGGACCGGCGAAACCGCTGAACTACGGCTGAGCCTCGGTCCTGGCCCTGGTGCTGCGCGCCCTGCTCTGGGTGAGAGCGGCACCTGCCAGGACCACGAGCGCGCCGACCGGAGTGTTCCAGCTCAGCTGCTCACCGAGCACGACCACTCCGGCCACGGTGGCGATCACCGGAAGGAAGTAGGTGACCATCTGTGCTGTCGTCGGTCCGACCTCCTCCACCACGCCGTACTGCATCAGCACCGCGAGGCCCGTGCCGAGCGCCCCCAGGGCAACCACGGCAAGCGTCGGGATCAACGGGAATCCATCGGGAGCCGAGGTGAACAGCGGGGTCACCAGGGCTAGCTGCACCGTGCCGAGAAAGAGCTGGCTGCCGGTCAGGGCGAGCGTGGAGGAGCTGTTGTCCGCCAGCGTCCTGCGGACGTAGATCCAGCCGATCGGATAGCTGAGGGAGGCGAGCAGAGCCATGGCCGTACCGCTGAAGTCCAGCCCGGAGAAGCCCTGCCAGGCGCCGAGCACGGTCAGTACACCGAGGAATCCGAGCCCGAGTCCGGCGACGCGTCGACGGGTCGGCCGGTCCTCGGAGAGCGCGACGAGCGAAAGCGCCATGCCCCACAGGGGCGAGGTCGCATTGCATATACCGGCCAGCGTCGACGGGATGCTCAGCTCGGCATACGCGAAGAGCGAGAACGGCAGTGCGTTCAGGAAGAACGCGGCGACGGCCAGATGCCCCCACGTACGGGCGCCGCGTGGCAGCCGCGCACGCCGTACCGCCATCGCGACGGCCAGCACCGCCGTGCCCGACAGGAGGCGGCCGAGAGTGACCTGGAACGGTGCGTACCCCTCGGTGCCGACCTTGATCAGAAGGAAGCTGAAACCCCAGATGAGCGAGAGCGCCCCGAACCGGATCCGCCAGTCCAGCGCCCGTCGCGCGGCAGGTGCTGAGGCCGGAGCCGGTGAGGTCGTCCCGGCCGGCAGGGCAGGGGTGGAGGACTTGGTGGGAGGAGTGGTTCTCGGCGTGGCAGGGGCGCTCATGGGGTCAACCATGACGAAAGCAATCGCGTAGGACAAGTGAGATTTTCTGCGGGAATTCGCGTAGCATTGCTTACATGTTGAACCTGGAGCGCCTGCGCACCCTGGATGCCCTCGCCCGGCACGGTTCGGTCAGCGGTGCCGCCGAGGGGCTGCATGTCACCACATCGGCGGTCTCCCAGCAGATGTCGAAGCTGGAGCGGGAGGTGGGGCAGCAGCTCCTCGCCAAGAACGGCCGCGGGGTCCGGCTCACCGACGCCGGTCAGCTGCTCGCCGACCACGCCGCCCGGATCCTGTCCCAGGTCGAGCTGGCCCAGTCCGACATCGAGGCGCAGCGAGGCGAGGTGGTGGGCGAGATCCGGCTCTCCGCCTTTCCGACCGCGGCGCGCGGACTCTTCCCCGCGGTGCTCCTCGCGCTGCGTGCGGACCACCCCGAACTACGCGTGTGCACACGCGAATTGGAGCCCGATGCCGGAATTCGGGCGGTGATCAGGGGGGACGTCGACCTTGCGGTGGTGCTGGACTGGAGCAACAAGCGGCTGCCGGTGCCCGGTGGCCTGGCCAAGGCCGAGCTCCTGGACGATGCGCCGGACGTCGCGATGCCGGCCGGTCATCGGCTCGCGGACCGGGCGGAGGTGGACCTGGAGGAGTTCGCCGACGACGACTGGGTCTCCTGGCCCGAGGGGGAGTTCTGCTACGACTGGCTGATGTTCACCCTGCGCTCGCAGGGCATCGAACCGCGCATCGCGCATCTGGCGGGCGAGCATCACACCCAACTCGCCCTGATCGCTGCCGGGATGGGAGTCTGTGTGGCGCCTCGACTGGGCCGTGGGCCGGTGCCCGACGGGGTACGACTCGTGCCCGTACGGCAGAAAATGCGACGGCACGTCCATGCCGTGTGGCGTACCGACGCGGACCGGCGTCCGTCGATCAGGGCGGCGGTGGCGGCGCTGCGGACGGCCGGTCGGGAGCTGGCTGCGCCGTCGGCGTAGGACCCGGAAAGGGCGTCCTCAGGTCGCGGACGGCCCTGCGAGCTTCCGGAAGTCCCAGGAGGTGATGGCCTCCGGCGTGAGTCGCAGCCAGGCGTGCCGGCCGTCGTGCGGCATGGCGTCCATCCCGAAGTACTTCGCCGCGAACAGCCGTTCCGGCACGTCGAGTTCGGGGCAGGGTTCGCCGGTACGGGGTGCCTCGCCGACAGGGACGGCCGCGCCGGAGAGTTCGATGCCGCGCAGATCCGCGTACTCCACCCCGTCGTCCACGACCACCGCGATCCTCGGGTCGTTGCGCAGCTGGGACCAGCGCAGGCTGCGGGTGATCGAGTACTGCCAGAGCGAGGTGCCGTCCCAGACGAACCAGAGGGCGCCGATATGCGGGCGGCCGTCCGCGGACACGGTGGCGACCCGGCAGGTGCGCTGCCCGGCGAGATAGGTGTCGCGTTCCGCGTCCGTCATCATGATCCGACGGCCTCGTCGCTGAATGGCGGTCATGGGACGCCCCCTCCCGATAGCTGACGTTGTGTCAGAGATCATGGGGCCTCTTCCCTCATCACGCAATGGCGGTTAACCTCGCGCGCCCGATCCGCCACCGAAAGGGGCAGCCGTGCCGTCGAAGGAACAGCTCGCCGAGCAGCTCGATCCGGCCACCACCGTGCTTCTGACGGTCGAATGCCAGCAGGGTGTCGTGGGCCCCGGGAGCGCGCTGCCCGAACTGGCCGAGGAGGCCAGGTCCTCCGGCGCCCTCCACCGCGTCGCCCGACTGGCCGCAGCCGCCCACGAGGCCGGGGTCCAGGTATTGCACGCGGTGGCCGAACGCCGTCCCGACGGGCGGGGTGCCAACAACAATGCCCGCCTTTTCCGGGCCGCCGGCCGGTTGCCCGTACAACAGCACTCGGGCACCACGGCGGTACGGATCGCCGCGCCCATCGTGGTGGCGGACGAGGACCTCGTCGTGCGCAGGCTGCACGGTCTCTCGCCCATCGCCGGTACGGATGTGGACGCGCTGCTCCGCAACCTCGGCTGCCGGACGCTCGTCGTCACCGGGGTATCGGCCAATGTCGCCATCCCCAACGCCGTGTTCGACGCGGTGAATCTCGGATACACGGCGGTGGTGCCGTCCGACGCCATCGCGGGGGTGCCGGCCGACTACACCCCCGCGATGATCCGCAACACACTCGCCCTCGTCGCCACCATCACGACCACCGATGACGTACTCGGCTGCTGGCTGGGCCGAGGGCGGTCCAGGGCCTGTCCGGCGGATCAGGGTCGAACGGCCTAGGGCGCGAGCGTGATCGAGTCGCCCGCGACCGTGATCGGCCGGGCGGGCAGCGGCTGAGTGGCCGGACCTGACGCGACGCTGCCCGTCGCCACATCGAACTTGCTGCCGTGACACGGGCAGTTGATGGTGCCGTCCGACACGCTCGACACCGCGCATCCCTGGTGGGTGCACTTCGACGAGAACGCCTTGAACTCGCCGGCCTTGGGCTGCGTCACCACGACGCCCTTGTCGGCGAAGATCTTTCCGCCGCCCTCCGGGATATCAGCGGTCTTCGCCAGAGCGTCCCCGCTGCCGTCCAGTCCGTCATCGGCCGGCTTGACCGCATCCGAACCGCCCGAGTCCTTCTGGTTGCCGCACGCGGTGAGTACGGCAGCCACCGAGACGGCCCCGACCGCTGCCACAACGGTCCGACGCCCGGGACGGACCTCGTGGTCCTGCGATGCGCTCATGCTGGCTTTCCCTTCCGCGATGTTCATAACTTCGGTGTTCACGACTTCGGTGTTCACGACTTCCGTGTCCGACCAGAGGTACGCGCAGCGGGACCCCCGTGTTCAACGGCCCAGGGACTTCTTGAGGAAGTCCCGCTCCAGCAGCAACAGATTGCTCACCGTCTCCTCCTGGGTGACCAGATGGCCGGCCCCGGACAACGGCAGTACCGTGTGTGACCGGCCCGCGGCCAGGAGCGCGGCGGAGAACCGCAGCATGTGGGCGACGGCCACATTGTCATCGGCAAGTCCGTGCACCAGCATGAGCGGGCGCGTCAGCCCGGCCGCCTCCGAGAGCAGTGAGCTGCGCTCGTAGTTCTCCGGAAGTACATCCGGGTGGCCGAGAAACCGTTCCTCCCAATGGGTGTCGTAGAGCCGCCGGTCGGTCGGCGCACCACCGGCGACCGCCGCGTGGAAGACCTCCGGGTGACGCAGCACAGCGGCAGCCGCGAGATACCCGCTGAACGACCAGCCGCGCATGGCGACCCGCGCCAGGTCCAGCTCGGGATACTGTGCGGCGGCCGCGTACAGCGCGTCGATCTGGTCCTCGAGAACGGCCGTCAGCCGGTCTCCGTACACCGATTTCTCCCAGGCCTCTCCACGCCCCGGAGTGCCGCGGCCATCCGTGACCAGCACCGCGAAACCCTGCTCGGCGAACCACTGGGCGACCGCGACCCACCAGGTACGCACCTTCAGGACGACCTGCATGCCGTGGCCCGCGTACGGGTTGAGCAGCACCGGCAGCGGGGCGTCCCCCGGCCGGTGCCACGACGGCAGATACAGCCTGCTGCGCAGCTCACGCTTCCCGAGGCTCAGCACAGCGGGCCGTGGGGTGACCGAAGGAGTCTCGGTGAGGACCGCGATCCGTCCCACCGGTGCCCCGTCGCGGAGCACGGTCACCGTCTGACCGCCCGGGGTCCTGCTGTCCAGCACCACGGTGGGGCCGCCGACCGAGGCCGTGTGCACACCGGGTGCCGTGCTGACGCGCACGAGAGCGTCTCCGGGGGCTCCGCTCGCCCAGGACCAGACATGGACCTCGGTCGGTTCCTCGCTCGCGGTGAAGAACACCCTGTCACCGGCGGTGCCGACCACCTCACGGACCTCAAGGCCCGGAGGTGTCGGCCTGTCGCCGATCCTCAGCCCCTGCGTGTCGCCGCCCGGCTGCGCGGGAACGACGAGCGCCCCGGACGGAAGCCGCAATGGCGTACCCGGCCTGAGGGCGACCCACGCACGGTCATGGGCGCGGCTCAGGATTCGCGTCTCTCCCGTGGCGGCATCCACCGCGAGGACGTGCACCGAACGCTGATCACGCGTCTGTACGGAGACCAGCGGGCCGTGCCCGTCCCACGCCGCCGACGCCACGTACTCGAACGACCGGTCCGTCCACACCCCCTCGGGATGGTCCTCGCCGGCGGCAGCGGGCAGCCGGACCGCGCGCCGCTCCCCTGACACCCGCACGAGGTGCAACGACACTTCGGCGTTCGCCGTGCCCGCCGCCGGATACGCGATCTCGCGCGGCGGTCGCTCCGGGTGGGCCGGATCGCCGATGTACCGGCGCGGCACCATCGAGGTGTCCACCCGCGCCACCAGAAGCGCATCGCTTCCCGGTGACCACCAGTGGCCGCGCGAGCGTCCGATCGACTCGGCCGATACGTAATCGGACAGTCCGTAGGTCACCTGCTCGCCGTCCGGGGCGGCGAGCGCACGGTCGTCTGTGCCCTCCGTCGTCACGATCCGGAGCGCACCCCCGGACACGTACGCGATCAGGGCGCCGTCCGGTGAAGGCCGGGGATCGACCACCGGACCGGCGGTGACGATCCGGCGCGGAGCGCCCCCGTCCGTCCGTACCACCCAGAGTTCGCCGCTCAGCGCGAAGGCCACGAGCCGCACCTGTGCATCGGTCGCGTAGGACACCACGCCCGACGAGGTCTCCCTGGCCCGTTCGCGGCGGGCCAGCTCCTCCGGTGGCACCGCACCCGACGTGTCGTCGCTGTGGCCCGCCCCGAGCGGATCGGCGAGCATCCGCTCCTTGCCGTCCTCGTACAGCCAGAGCCGGCTCACCTGATCCGTACCGGACGTGGTCCGTACGAAGAGCACCCGGGCGCCGTCCGGTGAGACGGAGAACTGCCGGGGCACTCCGAGCGAGAAACGCCGGGTGCGGGCGAACTGCCGGGGAAACCGCAGGGCGTTGTTGAGAGCGTCGTCAGCCGTGGAGTCGAATGGGGGAGTCATGGAGACACCATGACAGGCGGAATCCGGATCGACCGGCCCGTGCCCGGGCACGGGCCAGGCTGCGGGGGCCATGCATCGCGCGTGATTGTCAGAGGCGTCTGCGAGGCTGAGAGGCATGACACCGCTGAGGAACGTCGACGACCTTGAGCAGGCCATTCGCGGTGGTTGGGGTGCGGACACCGCGACGCCGGATCACCGTCCGAACTGGACCCCGGACAATCCGGCGCGCGACCAGTGCGGTGTCACCGCCCTGGTGGTGAACGATCTGTTGGGCGGTGAGCTGATCCGCGGCGAGGTTCATGTCAACGGCGAGCGAGTGGACTACCACTGGTGGAACCGTCTGGGCATGGGGATCGAAGTCGATCTCACCCGCGAGCAGTTCGGCCCCGACGAGACAGTCGTCGGCGGAGATGTGATTGAACGGCCTGCGGAGATCGTGCGGCTCCGTGAGGAGTATGAGCTTCTCCGCAGCCGAGTCGAGGCGGTGCTGCGTTCGTAGGCGTCGGAGCCATGGGCAGTGGGTCGGTGGCGGCGAGCGTGTCAGAGGCTCGGTTCGCGATGGGTGGGCTGTCCGTCGAGGACGGTGAGCAGCACAGGGAGTTGGGGCAGGTCCGTGGCCGGCGTGCTGAGCGGGCTGTCCGCGAAGACGGTGAGGTCGGCGCGGTGGCCGACGGCGAGGCGGCCGGCATGCCGTTCTTCGCCCGCGGCGTAGGCGGCGTTGAGGGTCATTCCCTGGAGCGCCTCCAGCGGTGTCAGCGCCTGTTCGGGGCCGTGCGGGGGCTGGGTCAGGTCACGGCCGGGGCGGCGGTGGCGGGCGCCGGCCATGACAGCCAGCGGGGGATAGGGAGCGATCGGCCAGTCGGAACCGAGGACGACGGTGGCGCCGGAGTCCCACAGGTCCCGGCGGCGCCAGGCGCGTGAGGCGCGCTCCTCGCCGAGGCGCCGGGACCAGTTGTCGGTGTGGTCGGCGCGGGTGAAGTCGCAGCAGTGCGTGGGCTGCATGGAAGCGATGACGCCGAGTTCCGCGAAGCGGCGCAGCGTGTCGTCGGGGACCGTCTCGATGTGTTCGATACGGTGCCGGACGCCCGTGTCCCCGATGGTGCGCGCCTTCTCGACGGAGTCGAGTACGCGCCGCACCGCAGCGTCTTTGATGGCGTGCGTCGCGGTGGGCACACCGGCGTGGTGGAGCTCTGCAACGACCTTCGTACAGGCGTCCGGGTCGGGCCAGTATGCGTGCGTGGACTCGCCGTGGCAGTCGGGGCGCTCCAGCCATGCGGTGCCGCTGTCGATCGTGCCGTCCATGAAGAGCTTGACGCCCTCCGTCCGCCACAGCCTGCCGCCCCTGCCCTGCTGGTCCATGAGCGCGCGCAGTGCCTCCGCATCGGTGCCGGGCCGGCACCAGGGGCGACCCGTAGCCGGAGCGGGAGCGCGTCGTCGGCGTCGAGTTCGGTGTACAGGGGGAGGCTCTCGCCGTTGGCGTCCATGGCGTGGCCGCCGGTGAGTCCGGCGGCAGCCATGCTCTGGAGGGTGGCGGCGAGGCGGCCACGGAGTTCTGCGCGGGTGGGCTGCGGGGTCGCGGCTTCGACGACTCTCGCGGGCGGGATCGCCCTCATCGCCTCGGGGCCGCTCTCGTACACCAACAGCGCGGACTTCTCTCGCCATCTGCCCCGTACGACCTCTCCTCGGGCGGTCGCGGGCTGGACGGCGCCGGGCGGATTCCTGCCGAGCGTCCTGGTCACCGCACTGGGCACCTGCGCCGCCACCGCGATCGACATGACCGACCCGCAGACCGCGCTCGAAGCGATCCTGCCCCGATGGTTCACGCCACTGTTCCTGCTCGCCCTCGTCCTCGGCACCATCGCCATCAACGCGATGACGGCCTACAGCTCAGGCCCAGCCCTGCAGGCCGTCGGCGTGCGCATCCGCCGGTCCCTCAGCGTCATCGTCGACGGGGTCTTCGGTGTGGCCCTGACGCTCTACGCACTGCTCGTGTCCAATTTCCTCGACACCGTCAGCAACGTCCTCCAGCTCACCGTCGTGCTGCTCGGCCCCAGTATGGCGATCTACGCCGTCGACATCCTGCTGCGCCGCAACCGGTACGACGGCCTCGCACTGACCGACGAGACACCGAACAGCCCGTACTGGTACGTCGCCGGCGTCAACTGGGCAGGTGCCATTGCGCTGGCCACCGGCACCGCCGCCGCCTTCCTCTGCGTGAACACCGAGCTGTACGAGGGCCCGCTCGCCCGAGCCCTGGGCGGCGCCGACCTCGCCCTGCCCGTCGGAGTCGTGGTCGCGCCGACCGTCTAGGCGCTCATGATGCGCTCCGGCCTCGGGCTCGGCTCCCGTGCCCGCGCGGCAGGCTTGCCGGTCCGCTCCGCACGGCAACGGACGGATGATGCCAGGAGGTTTGTGGATGGAGCAGATGCCGGTCCGCTGTGCGCGGCGCTCAGCCGACGTGCACCCGCGGCCGCCGCTTCCGGTCGGGTTCGGCCTCGCGGAGGACCTCGCGGGTGACGGGAGCGACCTCGCCCTGGCCGAAGAGGAAGAAGCGCAGGAAGTTGGCGAAGGGGTTGCCCTCCGTCCACTCGAAGTAGATGTGCGGGCGCTGTCCGGTGATGTCGCGGACGTGCAGGACCAGGGCGGCCAGGGCGTTGGGGACGGAGGAGCTCTCCAGGGTCAGGACCCGGTAGCGGCCGTGCAGGACTTCGCCGCGTACGGTCAGGCCCGCCTCGAACTCCGAGGGGTCGAGAACGGTGACCTCGACGAAGACGAAGTCCTCCTGGGTCGGGACGTCGTTGTCGTGACGAATCTGCTCGATCTTGTCGCGGTACTCGGCGATGTCGCGGTTGTCGGGTTCATTGGCGATGAACCGGATCCTGCGGCTGGCGACGTCCCGCACGAAGCGCTCCGCCATGTCGTCCAGCGTCACGCTGGTGACCCGAAGCTCGAAGGCGCGGGCCAGCCGTGAAAGGAGGGAGACGAGGATGATTCCGGCGATGAAGCAGGCACCGATTTTCACGCCGTCGGGGCGCTCGATGACGTTCACCACGGTGGTGTAGAGGAAGACCGCCGAGATGACGGCGAAGGCAATGGTCCAGTTGCGCTGGCCGGCCTTGCGCGCGGCGATGGTGACGGCGATGGCGGCGGAGCTGATCAGCACGAGGACGCCGGTGGCGTAGGCGCCACCCTGGGCGTCGACATCGGCGTCGAAGATCCATGTGACCAGGAATGCGACCAGCGTGAAGACGATCACCATCGGGCGGACGGCGCGCGCCCAGTGCGGGGCCATGCCGTACCGGGGCAGGTAGCGGGGCATCAGGTTGAGCAGGCCGGCCATGGCGGAGGCGCCTGCGAACCACAGGATGGCGATAGTGGAGACGTCGTAGACCGTGCCGAAGGTGTTTCCGAGATACTCGTGCGCCAGATACGCGAGTGCGCGGCCGTTGGCCTGGCCGCCCGACTCGAACTCCTTCTCCGGGATGAGCACGGTGGTGATGAAGCTGGTGGCGATCAGGAACACGCTCATGATCACCGCGGCGGTGGTCAGCAGCTTCTTCGTGTCCCGGATGCGGCCGGTGGGCTTCTCCTCGGTGTCGTCGGGGTCGCCTTCGACGTGCGGCATGACCGCCACGCCGGTCTCGAAGCCGGACAGGCCAAGGGCCAGCTTCGGGAAGACCAGCAGCGCGACGCCGACCATGGCGATGACGTTTCCGTGCTGGGTGGTCAGGGCGGTGGTCCAGTCGGTGACCACGTGCGCAGCGGAGGCGACGTGCCACAGGCCCACCACCACGACGACGACGTTCAGGGTCAGGTAGATCCCCACCAGGACGACCGCGACGCCGATCGCCTCCAGGAAGCCCTTGAGGAACACCGCGCCCAGCAGCGCCACGAGAATGAGTGTGATCAGCATCTGTTTGTCGTGCAGCGCATCGGTCAGGTGGGGGTTCTCCACCAGGTGGGTGGAGGCGTCTGCTGCCGACAGCGTGATGGTGATCAGGAAGTCGGTGGCGGCGAAGCCGAGCAGCGTCAGGACGAACAGCTTGCCCTTCCAGAACGACAGCAGCCGCTCCAGCATCGCGATCGAGCCCTCGCCACGCGGGCTCTCCTCAGCCACCCGCCGGTAGACCGGCAACGCGCCCGCCAGAGTGACGATCACGAGCACGATGGTGGCCACCGGCGACAGGAGCCCGGCCGCGAGGGCGGCGATGCCCGGCTGATAGCCCAGCGTGGAGAAGTAGTCGACGCCGGTCAGGCACATCACCCGCCACCACCGCTGCCCTTTGTGCGCGGGCACCGGCTTGGCATGCGGCCCCTGCTGATGCCCGGCCATGTCGGACAGGCCCTCCAGCATCCACGCGCGCAGGCGACTCGTACGGACGTGGGCGGGGGTGGTCATCGGTGTGCTCCTGACGTACGGCTATACGAACGGTTCCGGCCATCAAGGAGACCGCCGCATCAGCGTACGCAAGGAGTGATCCACGGCCGAGGGCTCCCCCGCACCGAGAAGAGACGTGTCCGCGCCGAGCGCGACTGTCTCCACCGGCCCTCGCAACGCCTTCAGTGCGCGGACCTCGTTCTCCTTTCCCTGCGCGCCTCTGACGTGCGAAGACGCCTTCTTGACGAGTACGTGACTCAGCCCAGCCCCGGCAGACCTGAGATGAGCAGATCGATCAGCTTGATGCCGGCGAAGGGGAGGACGAGCCCGCCGAGTCCGTACCGCATGAGGTTGCGGCGCAGCAGGTCGTGCGCGGACGACGGCGTGTAGCGGACGCCCCGCAGCGCGAGCGGGATCAGGGCGATGATGATGAGCGCGTTGAAGATGATCGCCGAGGCGATCGCGGACGTCGGGCTGTGCAGACCCATGACGTTGAGCGACTCCAGGCCCGGATAGACCGCCGCGAACATCGCCGGGATGATCGCGAAGTACTTCGCGACGTCGTTCGTGATGGAGAACGTCGTCAGTGCGCCCCGGGTGATGAGGAGTTGCTTGCCGATCTCCACGATCTCGATGAGCTTGGTCGGGTTGGAGTCGAGGTCGACCATGTTGCCGGCCTCCTTGGCGGCCGACGTACCCGTGTTCATCGCGACACCCACGTCCGCCTGCGCCAGGGCCGGCGCATCGTTCGTGCCGTCACCGGTCATCGCGACGAGCTTGCCGCCCGCCTGCTCCCGTTTGATCAGCGCGAGCTTGTCCTCAGGAGTTGCCTCAGCCAGGTAATCGTCCACGCCCGCCTCTTCGGCGATGGCGCGGGCGGTGAGCGGGTTGTCGCCCGTGATCATCACTGTGCGGATGCCCATGCGGCGCAGCTCGGCGAAGCGTTCGCGGATGCCGTCCTTGAGATGGATCAGGCCCAGCACGCGCGGTCCGTCCCAGTCGTGCACGGCAACCAGCAGGGGAGTGCCGCCAGAGGCCGCTACGGAATCGGCGAACCGCCGTGCCTCGGGCGGGACTTGGCCGCCGTACATCTCCACCCACTCGATGATCTGCTGGGCGGCGCCCTTGCGGATGGCGCACACCGCGCCGTTGTCCCAGCGCAGGTCGACGCCGCTCATTCGGGTCCGGGCAGTGAACTTCACCCATCGCGCGTGGCTCAGCTCGCCCTGTGCGGGGGCGCGCAGCCCGTACTGGGCCTTCGCCAGTACGACGACGGAGCGGCCCTCGGGTGTCTCGTCGGCCAGGGACGACAGCTGTGCGGCGTCGGCGAGTTGGACTTCGGTGATGCCGGGCAGCGGGACGAAGGCGGCCGCCTCGCGGTTGCCGAGGGTGATGGTGCCGGTCTTGTCGAGGAGCAGGGTGTTGACGTCGCCGGCGGCCTCGACCGCGCGGCCCGACATGGCGAGGACGTTGCGCTGGACGAGACGGTCCATGCCCGCGATGCCGATCGCGGACAGCAGCGCGCCGATCGTCGTAGGGATGAGGGTGACGAGGAGAGCGACCAGCACGGTAGTGGACTGGGCGGCGCCGGCGTACTCGGCCATCGGCTGGAGCGTGACGACGACCAGGATGAAGATGATCGTCAGCGCGGCCAGCAGGATGTTCAGCGCGATCTCGTTCGGGGTCTTCTGGCGGGAGGCGCCTTCGACGAGCGCGATCATCCGATCCAGGAAGGAGTGTCCCGGGCGTGCGCTGACGCGGACCACGATCCGGTCCGACAGTACCGTCGTGCCGCCGGTGACACCGCTGCGGTCGCCGCCCGACTCCCGGATGACGGGCGCCGACTCGCCGGTGACGGCGGATTCGTCGACCGCCGCGATGCCGTCGATGATGTCGCCGTCGGCGGGGATCAGTTCGCCCGCCTCGACCAGGATGACGTCGAGCGGCTTGAGGTCGGTGGCGGGCACCGCCTCCGTCTCGGCGTGCCGCGCGTCGGTGCCATAACTCCAGTGGCGCAGGCGCAGCGCGACTGTGTCGGTGCGGGCCTTGCGCAGCGACTCGGCCTGCGCCTTGCCGCGGCCCTCGGCGACGGCTTCCGCGAGGTTCGCGAAGACCACTGTCAGCCACAGCCAGGCGCTGATCACCCAGGTGAAGACGGCTGGGTGGAGGACCGCGGAGAGTGTGGTCAGGACGGCTCCGACGGAGACGACGAACAGCACCGGGTTCTTGACGAGGACCCGCGGGTGCAGTTTGCGCAGCGCCTCGGGGAAGGACCGCGCGAGCTGGACGGGTTCGAACAGCCCGCTCGGCGTGCGGCGTCTCGGACCCCCCTCCGATCCGGGCTGGGGCGTGCGCTGAGGGCGGGACGGCGGGGCCTGCTGGGGAGCGGCGGGAAACATGGGGACCTTCATGCCTCGGTGGGGAACCGCGCCCACGCGCAGGGCGGCGCGTCGGCGACCGGTCGGGCTGACAGAGTGTGTGGTGGCCGCCTGGCCCCGGCACCGCAGGGCTGCGCACGGACATCGGCGACGGGACGCCGCCGCGTGCTGGGCCGCCCGTGAGGTGCCCTGGCTGGTAGCACCCGATGGATGCACCCGGAGGAGAGCCGTCATGCCACTGACGTCCGCGTGCCTCCGCGGCGGCCGAGGGGAAATCTAGCCCGGCCGGATGTCCGAACTGCGCCGTCCGGTACGGAATTTGCGCCCCTCTTACGGCCCTTCGGGCGACCGCGTCAAAGCCCTGTCAACGGCAGCTGAAAAGGCGTCAGAGGGGCGTCAATGGACCACGCACGTGGCTGATTCCGGTCGCAGGCTGAGCGGCACGGGGTGACACGGGCGACCGTCCGTGGCGTGACGTTGGAGGGCTCGTGACCATCACGGCCGGTACCACACGCAGTCCTGTGGCGGGGGCCAGTACGGTGGCACAGCCACAGCATGGACCGGTCGCCCCGCCCGGGGGTGGGCCCGGCCCGCGGCCGCTACGGGGGTCGCCGGCCGGGCAGCCCGGGGCGTCGCCTCCGCAGCGGGGCTGTGGCCGCGTGGGCCGCTCTGCGCCGCCGCTGCTGGGCCACCCTGCCCGCGCGGCTGCGTCTCCTGCGCGCGGCCACGGTCTCGCTCGCAGCCGCCCTCGCCCTGCTGCTCGCGCCGGCCGGACTCGCTGCCATCGGCACCTGGGACGCCGTCGCCGGTCGCGACGCGCCCCGCACCACCAGCGCCGCCGACCTCAACTTCGCCCTCAACGACATGGATGCGCAGGCCGCCAACCTCCTGCTGTCCAGCGGCAACGCAGGCACTGGGCGCCTGCACACGCCGTACGACAAGGCAGTCGCCTTCTACCGTGACGCCCGCCGCGAGATCGGCCACGACCTGCGTGCCCTCGCCGTCGCCGCCCAGGGCAACCGCACCGACGAGCGGACCGTCGAATCCCTCACTGACAACTTTGCCGAGTACCAGGAGCTGATAGGACGCGCTCTCGAAAACGACGGCCGCACCGGCGGCAAGGCGTCCGCACTCGTCGACTACCGGAAGGCGACGGACCTGCTCCAGCGGCAGCTCCTGCCGGAGTCACGAGAGTTGGTGGCCTCCAACAATCTGGCGTTCAACACGCGGTACGCGCAGGACCGCTCGGCCCTGTCGGCCCAGCTCGCCGCCGCCATCGCGCTCGGCGTGGCGCTCCTCGCCTCGCTCGGTGTCCTCCAGTGGTACTTGGCGCGCCGCTTCCATCGGATCCTCAACCCCGTCGTACTGGCCGCCACCGTCTGCGCTCTGCTCGCCGTCCTCCTCGGTGCCCAAGCGCTCTACGGCACAGCCGAGAATCTGCGCGGCGCCCGCCGCGATGCCTTCGACTCCGTCGTCGCCCTCTCCCGCGCCCGCGCGATCGCGTACGACGCGAACGCCGACGAGAGCCGTTACCTCCTCGATCCGGAGCGTCGCGGTCAGTACGAGCGCGCGTTCCTGGAGAAGTCGCAGAAGCTGTACGGCATGCAGGGCGCGACCCTCGCCACGTACGACGACGAACTCGTCACGACCTGGCAGGCGTACCGCTCCGACCACGAAGAACTGCGCTTCACCGGCGAGTTCCGGCGCGAGCTCGACAACGTCACCTTCCCCGGCGAGCGGGCCGCGGCCGAGAAGACAGTCGAGACGTACGCCGTCTACCAGCGCGACGACCGCAAGGTCCGCGCACTGGTCGCGCAGGGCAAGGAACGCGAGGCCGTCGCGTTCGGCATCAGCTGGGAGCCCGGCATGTCCAACGCGCACTTCGGGGCATGGATGACGGCGCTGGACAAGGTGACCGAGATCAACCGCCGCCACTTCACCGCCTCGGTACAGGCAGGCCGCTCCTCGGTGGGCGATCTGCTGCCCTGTGCTCTTGGCACCCTCCTCGCGGCGGCCGCACTCACCGTCATCGGGCTGCGGCCGCGGTTCGCCGAGTTCCGCTGAAGCGCACGGCGCGGTTGCGTCTGGTCGAGGAGGTCAGTGGCTGCGGGGCGCGTACATGATGACGGCCATTCCGGCGAGACAGACGAGTGCACCGATGATGTGGAACCGGTCGGGAAGGCAGCCGTTGGCGACCATGCCCCAGGCGATGGACCCGGCGACGAAGATGCCACCGTAGGCGGCCGGGATGCGGCCAAAATTGTCGCCGTTCTGCCAGGTGGCCACCACCCCGTACAGGCCGAGATCGATGACGCCGGCACCGATCCGGATCCAGCCTTCCCGACCGAAGGGACTTGTGATTTTCCGGCCTCGGAAGAGGATGTGCGCTCGCATACCCACTAGGCGTCCGCGAGGCGCGCCTCCTCCAGGTCGAGTGAGCGTTGCAGCCGACGGCGCGTCGTGTCGCCTATGCGGTGCTCGTCGTACAGGCGCTGGAGCTCGGCCGCCTCCACGGTGATCAGGTCGCGGCGCAGCTGGCGGTAGGTGAGGTCGGCGGATTCCGTCGGGGTCCCATCGCCGTTGGCCTGCGCGAGCCGGTCGCGGGCGTGGTCGAGTCGGGCCGTCAGGCCGCGGCGGAGGCGGTCGAGGACGACGTCCGGGACGGCTTCCAGGTCCGAGATCTCCTCCAGGCGGCTCAGTCCTGCGGTCGCCAGGCTGCAGCGGGCCTCGGCCTCCTCCCGTTCCGTGTGGTCGGGTTCCAGGGCGATGCCGGAGCGGCGGACGACCGGGGCGAGGGTGAAGCCCTGGACGACGAGGGTGGCGACCACGACCGAAGTGGTGAGGACGAGGACGAGGGGGCGTTCCGAGAGCGTGGCCCCCGCCTTTGTGGTCACCGGGATGGACAGGGCGGCGGCCAGCGGTACGACACCCCGGGTGCCGGCCCAGGTCAGCACCACCGGCACTCGCCAGTTCATGCGCTGGATGCCGCCCTTGCGCTGCACCACCGCCGACAGCGGCGCCAGCCACAGCATGCGCATGGCGATCAGCGTGGCGGCAACGGCGAGCGCATACAGCGGCCACGCCCGGTCACCGTCGGAGAGCGCGCGTACCTGGGCCGGCAAGGCCAGGCCGATGAGGCCGAAGACGACGCTCTCCAGCAGGAAGACCACGGTGCCGTAGACGGCGTGCAACTGGAGCCGTATGCGGGCGTTGGTGAGCCGATCGCCCCGGCCGCCCAGGACGACACCGGCCACCACCACGGAGGTGACACCCGACGCGTGCGCCGCCTCGGCCAGAACGTAGGCCGCGTACGGGGTGACGAGGGAAATCACCGTCTCCAGAACCGGGTCCTCCGTACGCCTGCGGATCAGGGCCACCACGCTCGCAACGGCCGCCCCGATGACCATGCCGCCGCCCGCCAGCAGCGCGAACTCCCCTGCCGCAGCACCCCAGCCGACCGCTGCCGATGCCACGGCGACGCTCACCGCGACCCGGAACAGGACCAGCGACGTCGCATCGTTGAACAGGCTCTCGGCCTGGACCAGTACCTGCACCTTGGGCGGCAGCGCCAGGCGCCTGCCCAGCGCGGTGACGGCCACCGGGTCCGTACTGGCCAGCACCGCGCCCAGCACCAACGCCATCTGCCACGACAGCGGAGTGACGAGGGACGCCACCGCGCCGACCGCTGCCGCCGAGGCCAGCACCAGGCCGATCGACAGCACCCCGACCGGCTTCCACACCGCGCGCAGCTCGCGCCAGGACAGCTCCTCGGCGCTCGCGTACAGCAGTGGTGGCAGCACGACGAGCCCGATGATCTCGGGGCTGATCTGGATATCGGGAGTGCCCGGCAGTAGGGCGACGGCGAGGCCGGCGACCACAAGAAGAGAGGGAGCGGGGATCCGCCGGCGGCGCGCGAAGGTCGCCACCACGGTGGCGAGTACCACGAGAGCCAGGACCGTTCCTACGCTGCGCATGCCGTCCCCTTGGCCATGAGAAGGAGACCTTTTGGCTCCCTGCCGACCAGACTTCCCGGCGCACCGTCTTCACCCTATCGGTCCAGGGCTCGTCAAAGTGGTGTCAACGTCCACGTGACCGGTGCCAAGGATGCGTCAAGGGGCGCGCCGAGTGACTCGCACGAGCGCTTCGGTAGGGGGAAGCAACCCTTCCCTCCGGGGAGTTGATCGCCAGTGAGCGGAGCACGTCGGCTGCAATGAGTGACGTACGGGCCAATATGACTGTCGTACGGACCGGTGGGGGTGAGGTACGGACCGGCGGCGGTGGGGTACGCCCCGGACGCCTGAAGGTCTACCTCGGGGCAGCCCCGGGGGTGGGCAAGACCTACCGCATGCTCGACGAGGCGCGACGCAGGGCGGCGCGCGGCGCCGATGTCGTCGTGGGGTTCGTCGAGTGCCACGGGCGCCCCGGCACGAAGGCGATGCTCGACGGCCTGGAAGTCGTCGAGCGAGCCTCGTGCGCCTACCGTGGCGGCGAGTTCACGGAGATGGACCTCGCCGCAGTCCTGGCGCGCCGCCCGCAGGTCGCGATCGTCGACGAGTTCGCCCACAGCAACGTCCCTGGCGGCGACCGCAACCCCAAGCGCCGGCAGGACATCGAGGAGCTGCTCGCGGCGGGGATCGATGTCATCAGCGCGCTCAACATCCAGCATCTCGAATCCCTCAACGACGTCGTTGAGAAGATCACCAGGGTGCCGCAGCACGAGACGGTGCCCGATGAGGTCGTCCGCAGAGCCCATCAGATCGAGCTGGTGGACATGCCACCCGAGGGGCTGCGCCGCCGGATGGCGCACGGCAACATCTATGCGCCCGAGAAGGTCGACGCGGCGCTCGCCAACTACTTCCGCCCCGGCAATCTGACCGCGCTGCGTCAGCTTGCCCTGCTGTGGGTGGCCGACCGCGTCGACGAGGCGCTTCAGTCGTACCGCGCCGAGCACGGCATCGGCGGGGTGTGGGAGACCCGGGAGCGGGTCGTGGTCGCGCTCACCGGCGGCCCCGAGGGCGACACCCTCATCCGGCGGGCCGCCCGCATCGCCGACCGGTCGGCCGGCGGTGACCTGCTCTCCGTCCACGTCACGCGCAGCGACGGGCTCGCCGCGGGCGCCTCGCACGCCTCCCTGGTCCGGCAGCGGCGGCTGATCGAGGACCTCGGCGGCAGCTACCACTCCGTGGTCGGCGACGACGTCGCCACCGCCCTGGTGGAGTTCGCGCGTGCCGAGAACGCCACCCAGCTCGTACTCGGCACCAGCCGCCGGGGCCGCCTCGAACGCTTCGTCACCGGACGCGGCACCGGCGAGACGGTCGTCGAACTCTCCGGCGACATCGACATCCACACGGTCACGCACGAACGCGCCGGGCGCGGCACACTGCTGCCCTCGCGCAGACGTACTTTGTCGACCGTTCGCCGGATCGCGGGCCCGGTCGCCGGCCTGCTGCTGCCGGTGGCGCTCACCTTCCTGTTGGATCTGGGCGCAGCCCGGGACAGACTCAACCTCACCAGCGAGGCCCTGCTCTTCCTGCTCGCTGTGGTGGGGGTGGCCTGCATAGGCGGGGTCGCGTCGGCGGTGATCGCGTCGGTGACGGCGTCCCTGCTGCTCAACTACTGGTTCATCCCGCCCATCGGGCAATTCACGCTGAACGATCCGAATGCGCTGCTGGCCCTGGCGGTGTTCGCGGTGGTGGCCGCCATAGTGGCTGCTGTCGTCGACCGTTCCCTGCGTCTGTCGAGGCGCTCGGCGCGGGCCACCGCCGAGGCGGAGACCATGTCGTCCCTCGCGGGCACCATCGTGCGCGGCGGCGCGACGATCCCGGCGCTGGTGGAACGCACCCGCGAAACCTTCGGCATGGACTCGGCGGAGCTGGTGGACGAGCCGCCCGGAGGGGATGACGTGACGGCCGTACCCGCGGGACCCGGCGCCTTCCTGGTGCTGCGCGGCCGCCCCCTCCCGTCCTCCGAACGGCGCGTCCTGGCCGCCTTCGCGGCGCACGTGGGCGCCGCCGTCGAACGGGCCCGGCTCGCCGAGGCCGCCGCCGAGGTCGAACCGGTCAAGGCCGCCGACCGGATGCGTACGGCGCTGCTGCGGGCGGTCGGCCACGACCTGCGCACCCCGCTCGCCGCCGGCTGGGCAGCCGTCTCCTCGCTGCGCAGCCGTGACGTGGAGTTCTCCGACGAGGACCGGGGCGAGCTCCTCGCCACCGCCGACGAGTCGATGGCCAAGCTGAACCGA
The DNA here is from genome assembly GCF_043200155.1 of Streptomyces sp. NPDC048473. Lineage (NCBI taxonomy): Bacteria > Bacillati > Actinomycetota > Actinomycetes > Kitasatosporales > Streptomycetaceae > Streptomyces > Streptomyces sp. NPDC048473. The sequence continues at coordinate 23,576 of NZ_JBICXE010000038.1, read as the reverse complement.
CTGGTGGAGAACCTGCTCGACCTCAGCCGGCTGCAGGCAGGGGCGCTCACCCTGAACCTGCGCGCCACCACATTCGAAGAGATCCTGCCGGCGGCGCTGGCAGACACCCCTGAGGTCGAGGTGGGGGACCTGGAGGAGGTTCCCGCCGTTCTGGCCGACCCGCCCTTGCTGGAGCGGGTGGTCGCCAACCTCGCGGGTAACGCCGCCCGCCACAGTCCGGCCGGGCACAAGGTGCTGCTGACCGCCAGCATCCACGCAGGCCGTGTCGAACTGCGCGTCGTCGACCGCGGCCCCGGCCTCCCGCCCACCGACCGCGACCGCCTCTTCGAACCCTTCCAGCGCCTCGGCGACACCGACAACACCACCGGACTCGGCCTGGGCCTGGCCCTCTCCCGGGGCCTGACCGAGGCGATGGACGGCACCCTCACCCCGGAGGACACTCCCGGCGGGGGCCTGACCATGGTGCTGTCCCTGCCCTTCGCCGAGCGGGCGGAGCACCCCAGTGGTACGCAGAGTGTAGGGGGAGAGCGTAGGAGGGGCGTATGACCCCTGAAATCGGCGTACGAGGGCGCAGGCCCGGAGCCGCCGCAGTGAATGCAGGAGGTGACGGCGTGATGACCGGCTATCCGCTCCGGGACCGGCTCGCCCTGCTGGCGGGCCTCGCTGGACCGTTTCTGGTGGCGCTCGCACTTGTGCCCTTCCGTACCGACCTGTCGCGCACGAACGCGGCGCTGATCCTGGTCGTGGTGGTCGTCGCGGTGGCCGCCATCGGGAGCCGTATGGCGGGCGCGCTCGCGGCGCTCTCGGCCGCCGCTTGGTTCGACTTCTTTCTCACCCGCCCGTACCGGACCTTCAACATCACCGCCTCCGCCGACATCGAGACAGCGGTACTGCTCCTGGTCGTCGGCGTGATCGTGTCCCAGCTCGCGGCCCGCGCCCGCCGCCTCGAAGTAATCACGGTGACGGACGCCGGTTACCTCGCCCGCATCCACGAGACTGCCGACCTCGCCCAGTCCGCCAAGTCCTCGGACACAGTGGTCGACCACGTCCGCAGCCAGCTGACCGAGCTGCTCGGCCTGCGCGCCTGCCGCTTCGAGTACGGCACTCTCATGGGAAAGCCGTCCCGCCTGCAACAGGACGGGAGCGTCGCGGTCGGCCGCAAGCGCTGGGACGTCGACAGCCGGGGCTGGCCGGAGGGCGAGATCGAACTTCGCACGTACGGCAAGGGCCACTACCTCGGCCGCTTCATGCTCACCCCCGGCCCGGGCCCCGTCCCGCCGCTCCAGGCCCGCCTCGTCGCGGTGACCCTCGCCGACCAGACGGGCGCGGCCCTCGACACGGCCGGACCCGTGAAGGACGGCTGAAACCTGGTACGGCATGGGCGGCCGGCCCGCGGGACGCCAGACACGCCCCAAACCGCTGACGGACGCATACGGAATGTTGACGCCGAACCCTCGCTCACCTGGAACCGGGCACGTCTGCCCTGTCGTTCTTGACTGATGTGACGTCAACTCTCCATCTCCGCACGGAGCTTGGCCCCCGCTCCCAGCACATGGTGATCTGCGGCGACGACGGGCTCGCCCGCCGGCTCGCCGTCGAACTGGACGCCGTTTGCGGCGAGGCCGTTACCGTCGTACTGCCGTCACGACGGGACGAGCACGGCGCCGAGATCGCCGCGCTGCACCGCGACCCGCACTCGCCCATCGAGCTGCTGGTGGCGACGCACTTGGACGAACAGACCCTGCGGGCCGCGGGTGTACAGCGCGCCGCGGCCCTCGCGCTGACCTACGCCGACGACCAGGTCAACATGACCGCGGCGCTGCTGGCCCGCGGCCTCAACCCGTCCATACGCCTGGTCATCCGCATGTTCAACCGTGAGCGCGGACGCCACCTGGAGCGCCTCCTGGACCGTGCGGCCGCTGAGGCCAGGGGCGGAAGCGACGACGATTCCCGGCCGGACATGTCGACCACGGTGCTGTCCGATGCCGACCCCGCCGTGCCCGAGCTGGTGGCCGCCGCTGCGGTCGGCCACGGCCACACCCTCCAGGTCGAGGGCAAGGTCTTCCGCGGCGTCGTACGAGCCGCGGGCGCGCCGCCTCGGTCGACCGATCTGGCCACACTCGCCGTGCTCTCCGGCGCGCACCAGGACGACCCGGCGAGCGACGACAGCCCCGAGACACCGGGCGAGGACGGCACCCAGCTGCTGCCGGACACCCGCACCGCCTACCACCGGCAGTTCACACACGGCCGGCTGATGCTCGAAGAGGTCACCCACCACCACGCGCCCGAGCCGGCCGCCCGGGAGCGGCGCGGCCCCGTCGGCGGCTGGCTGAGGGCGCGGCTCGCGCATCTGCCGTGGAGGGTCTTTCTCTCCCGCGAGGTCATCGCCGTCTTCGGCGCGCTGGCCGCGATCGTCGTCGCGCTCACGGTCGCCACGGCGTTGTTCGCACACGAGCACCCTTGGTGGAAGAACGTCTACCTGCCCTTGCTGGACATCTTCACCATGGGCGACCCGGCCACCGACGAGGCAGCGGCCCGCCGGGTGCTGCAACTGATCGCGGGCTTCGTCGGGCTCGCCGTGCTCCCGCTCGTCGTGGCCGCGACCATGAACGCCACCGACGCGTTCCGCACCGCCTCCGTCGGCCTCCCGCCCGCCGACGACCTCACCGACCACATCGTCGTGATCGGTCTCGGAAAGATCGGCACCCGTGTGCTCGCTCAGCTGCGCACCACCGACCACAAGGTCGTGGCCGTCGAACGGGACCCGCACGCGCGCGGCGTCGCCCTCGCCCGCGAACTCGACGTACCGCTGGTGCTGGAGGACGCCGGAGCACCAGGTGTCCTCGACCGGGCGCGCATCCGGCACAGCAAGTCGCTGCTGGTCCTCACCCGCGACGACAGCGAGAACCTCGACATCGTGATGGCCGCACGTGAGACCACCCCGGGTGTACGAGTGGTGATGCGGCTGTACGACGACGACTTCGCGGCCACCGTCCAGCGCACCCTGCGCGCCTCCTACCCTCAGGCCCCCACCCGCAGCCGCAGTGTCTCGGCGCTCGCCGCTCCGTCCTTCGCCGCCGCGATGATGGGCCGTCATGTGCTGGGGGTGATGCCGGTCGAGCGCGGCTCGCTGCTGTTCACCGTGGTGGACGTGGCCGGGCATCCCGAGCTCGAAGGACGCTCGATCCACCAGGCGTTCCGGGAGCACGAGTGGCGGGTCCTGGCCGTCGGTTCGGCCGTGGCCCAGCCCACGCCGTCCTCGACGGATACCCTCGCCGGCATCCGGTTCCGCCAACCCGGCTTCGACTGGCGCCCGTCGCACGGGCGGGTTCTGCGTGCGGGCGACCGTGTCGTGCTGGCGACGACGCGGCGAGGCCTGGACATCCTCATGACTGGGGTGCAGCCGCATCCGGCGGACAGGCGGGGATGAGGTCTGCCGGTTTCGCCACCACCGGTGTTGCGGACACCCGACCGGTCTGCCGTGCGGGACTTCGTGTGACGGGCGCGGCGGGCTCAGTCCAGGCCGGACATTTTGAACACGGTCAAGACCGTCTCGCGGTCGATCCGCTCCGAGATCTGGCGCAGCGCGGTTGCCCCGCAGGTCAGGGATCCGCAGGCGTCGGACTTGCGGGCGTCCTCGTCGAGGCGGTGCCACAGATCGGGGTTGTTCACGAGGACCTGGGGGTTGATCTCGACCCGTCCGCCGAACGCGTCCCGCAGGCGGAGCCGTTGGGAGACGCCGTCCAGGCAGCGCACCGACACCAACACGTCGGTGCGTACCCGCTGCTCCCGCAGGAGACCGCGTGAGGCCAGCCAGCCCTCGCCCGCGGTGACCCGGGCGGGGTACAGGACCACGAACAGCAGGACGGCGAGCCCGGCCCACAGCGCGCCGCGAACGATCGTGAGGCCGTCGGCCCCCCAGTCGACCAGCAGCAGAAGGCCGAGGAGCACGGCCGAACAACGGATCGAGCTGCGCAGATCCCCTGCCCAGCGGCGGTCGTACGTCACTTCCGAGGGGGGCTCTTCGTGACTGTGGACCGCGTCGTTTCGCGTGGCGTTGCGGCGTCGCATAGCGCCGACGGTAGAGCCCCCGGGGAGCCGGGACCCCGTACCTTGACGCGACTCTGATGGGCTTCCTGCCCCTCCTTGACGCCCCGGTCGTGGTGGGGGCCGCCGGGAGGGTTTCACTCCGGCGGGAGTCGTGTGAGTCACATGACGGTCAAGGCCACGTCAAGGTCCGGGGCTTCGGCGCGAAGAAGCCGCAAGGAGCGGTCGGAGACGGCGGGAAAACGACAGAACCTGGGCGCACCCGCGCATCGCCTCCCCGCGTGCGCGGGCCTTTTCGTGAAGGAGCACGTAGTTCATGTCTGCCCTGACCATCGAGCCGGCGCCACCCACGCCGACGAGGAGCCGCCGGATAACGGTGAGCGCCACCGGGTGACTGCCCTCACCGGCCGCCCACGCCCATGCGCCGGCGCGCGACCAGGCGCAGTGGAACCCCGGAGTGCCGCTGATCCAGCTCACCTCAGAGCGGCGCGCCCTGGGCCGCCCGATCGCTGCGTACGCAGGCGAGACGGCCGCTGCCGAGCCCGGTACCCGCGTATCCGTGTTGATCCCCGCGGTCGAGCCCGACTGGCTGTGGCAGCGGCTGCTGCAGAACCAGCGGGGCGCGGTCGTAGTCCACGCGGTGTGCCGGGACACGGACGCGGTGATCTGCCGGCTTCGGTTCCGTCCCTCCTGATGCCTGATTCCGACGCCCGCACCGCGCTGCCGAGGGCCACCGGCGTGTTCGGACAGATGAGGGGGGATTGGTTCCCGTAGATGGATCAGTTGTCCGTAAGAGTTCTATCAAAAGCGTACGAGCTGCCGTAAGGGAGGTGTCAACGGCGACCGATTCCGGCCACGGAGACGGTTTCCTCAAACCGTCCGTTCGATCCGAACCTCATCTAGGAGCACACGATGGCCGACCTGGCCTTCGTCGTCACCACGATCGCGGTGTTCGCGCTGGTGGCTCTCGTCGCCAAGGGGGTGACGAAGCTGTGACCGCCGAAAACGTCGTCGGCCTGATCGTGGCCGTCGCCCTGCTGGGCTATCTCGTCCTCGCCCTGATCTTCCCGGAGAGGTTCTGAGAAGCGATATGAGTCCCGTCCTCGCCGGCGTGCTCCAGCTGCTCGCCCTCATAGCGGCACTGGCACTCGCCTACCGTCCCCTCGGCGACTACATGGCCAAGGTCTACTCCTCCGACAAGCACCTGCGTGTGGAGAAGTGGATCTACAAGGGCATCGGCGCCAACCCGAACACGGAGATGCGCTGGCCCGCCTATCTGCGCGGCGTCCTCGCCTTCTCCGCCGTCAGCGTCCTGTTCCTGTATCTGCTGCAGCGTGTCCAGGGCAGCCTGCCCGGCTCGCTCGGCTTCTCCTCGATCGATCCGGACCAGGCGTTCAACACCGCTGCCTCGTTCGTGTCGAACACCAACTGGCAGTCGTACTACGGCGAGCAGGCCATGGGCCATGTCGTGCAGACCGGTGGCCTCGCGGTGCAGAACTTCGTCTCGGCCGCGGTGGGTATCGCGGTCGCGGTGGCGCTGGTGCGGGGCTTCGCCCGCTCGCGCACCGGTGAGCTCGGCAACTTCTGGTCCGACCTGGTGCGCGGCACCGTCCGCATCCTGATCCCGATCTCCGTGATCGGCGCGATCGTCCTGGTCGCGGCCGGCGCGATCCAGAACTTCGCCGGGATCCACGAGGTCGGCCAGTTCATGGGCGGCTCGCAGCAGTGGAACGGCGGAGCGGTCGCCTCCCAGGAAACAATCAAGGAGCTGGGCACCAACGGCGGCGGTTACTTCAACGCCAACTCGGCCCACCCCTTCGAGAACCCCAACGCCTTCTCCAACCTCTTCGAGATCTTCCTGATCCTGCTGATCCCGTTCGCGCTGACCCGCACTTTCGGAAAGATGGTCGGCAGCATCAAGCAGGGCTACGCGATCCTCGCCACCATGGCCACCATCTGGATCGGGTTCACCGCGCTGATGATGTGGACCGAGTTCCACCACGGCGGACCGGCGTTCGACATCGCGGGCGGGGCGATGGAGGGCAAGGAGACCCGCTTCGGGGTCGGCGGATCGTCGATCTTCGCGGTGGCCACCACGCTCACCTCGACGGGGGCGGTGGACTCGTTCCACTCCTCGTTCACCGGCTTCGGCGGCGGCATCACCATGCTGGGCATGCAGCTCGGCGAGATCGCCCCCGGTGGTACCGGCTCCGGCCTCTACGGCATGCTGATCATGGCGATCATCGCGGTGTTCATCGCGGGTCTGATGGTCGGCCGTACCCCCGAGTACCTCGGCAAGAAGATCGGCACCCGCGAGATCAAGCTCGCGGCCTGCTACATCCTGATCACCCCGGCGCTGGTGCTCATCTTCACCGCCGCGGCGATGGCTCTGCCGACCCCGGGCAACTCGATGACCAACTCGGGCGCGCACGGCTTCTCCGAGATCCTGTACGCCTACAGCTCGGGTGCCAACAACAACGGTTCGGCCTTCGCGGGTCTGAACGCGGACACGCAGTGGTTCAACACCACGATCGGGCTGGCCATGCTGCTCGGACGGTTCCTTCCCATGGTGTTCGTCCTCGCCCTGGCCGGTTCGCTCGCCGAGCAGAAGCCGGTCCCGGCGACGGCAGGCACGCTTCGTACCGAGAAGCCGCTGTTCACGGGTCTCCTCGTAGGCGCGATTCTGATCATCACCGGTCTGACCTACTTCCCGGCGCTGGCGCTGGGTCCGCTGGCCGAGGGGCTGGCGTCATGACCACTCGTATAGAGAAGCAAGAGGACACTGTGTCCACGACTACTCCCACTCGGGCGCCGCACAGCGACGTGCCCACGGGGCACAAGGATGAAGGACGTGTCGGCGCGGGTCTGTTCGACCCGAAGCAGCTGATCAAGTCGCTGCCGGACGCCGTCCGCAAGCTCGACCCGCGGGTGATGGTCAAGTCCCCCGTGATGTTCGTGGTCCTCGTCGGCTCCATGCTGACGACGATCTTTTCCTTCAAGGACCCGAGCGACTGGTTCGGCTGGGTGATCAGCGCCTGGCTGTGGCTGACCGTGATCTTTGCCAACCTGGCGGAGGCGGTGGCCGAGGGACGTGGCAAGGCTCAGGCGGACACGCTCAGGAAGGCCAAGACGGACACGGTCGCCCGCCGGCTGGTGGGGGACCGCGAGGAGCAGGTGCCCGGCACCGAGCTGCGCGTGGGCGACCTGGTCGTCTGCGAGGCGGGCGACATCATCCCCGGCGACGGTGACGTCGTCGAGGGTGTCGCTTCGGTCGATGAGTCGGCCATCACCGGTGAGTCGGCTCCGGTCATCCGCGAGTCCGGCGGTGACCGGTCCGCGGTGACCGGCGGTACCAAGGTCCTCTCCGACCGCATCGTCATCAAGATCACGACGAAGCCGGGCGAGACCTTCATCGACCGGATGATCGCCCTGGTCGAGGGCGCCGCTCGGCAGAAGACGCCCAATGAGATCGCGCTGAACATCCTGCTCGCGTCGCTGACGATCGTCTTCCTGCTCGCCTGCACCACGCTGCCGCCGTTCGCCGACTATGCGGGCACGCACCTCACGATGGTCGTGCTGGTGGCCCTTCTGGTCTGTCTGATCCCGACGACGATCGGCGCGCTGCTCTCCGCGATCGGTATCGCGGGCATGGACCGGCTGGTCCAGCGCAACGTACTCGCCATGTCCGGAAGGGCCGTTGAGGCCGCAGGCGACGTGTCGACCCTGCTCCTCGACAAGACCGGAACCATCACCCTCGGCAACCGCCAGGCCTCCGAATTCGTGCCGGTCACCGGCACCACCGAGGCTGAGGTGGCCGACGCCGCCCAACTGTCCTCGCTGGCCGACGAGACGCCCGAGGGCCGCTCCATCGTCGTACTGGCAAAGGGGAAGTACGGGCTGCGCGAGCGGCACCAGGGCGAGCTGTCCGGAGCCGAGTGGATCGCCTTCACCGCCCAGACCCGTATGTCGGGTGTGGACGTCGACGGGCGCAAGATCCGCAAGGGTGCTGCCGGCTCGGTCATCGCCTGGGTCCACGAGCAGGGCGGAGAGGTGTCCGAGGACGCCGATACCCTCGCCAACCGGATCTCCGAGGCGGGCGGCACCCCGCTGCTCGTTGCCGTCGAAGACACGGACGGCGCTCGCGTGCTGGGTGTCATCCACCTCAAGGACGTCGTCAAGGAAGGCATGCGGGAGCGGTTCGACGAGCTGCGCCGCATGGGCATCAAGACCGTCATGATCACGGGTGACAACCCGCTGACGGCCAAGGCGATCGCCGAGGAGGCAGGCGTCGACGACTTCCTCGCGGAGGCGACTCCCGAGGACAAGATGGCGCTGATCAAGCGGGAGCAGGCGGGCGGCAAGCTCGTCGCGATGACCGGTGACGGCACGAACGATGCGCCGGCCCTGGCGCAGGCGGACGTGGGTGTCGCGATGAACACGGGTACGTCGGCCGCCAAGGAGGCCGGCAACATGGTCGACCTCGACTCCAACCCGACCAAGCTCATTGAGATCGTGGAGATCGGCAAGCAACTCCTCATCACCCGGGGCGCGCTGACGACGTTCTCCATCGCCAACGACGTCGCGAAGTACTTCGCGATCATCCCGGCGATGTTCGCGGTGGTCTACCCCGGCCTCGACAAGCTGAACATCATGCAGCTGTCCTCGCCCGACTCCGCGATCCTGTCCGCGGTCATCTTCAACGCGCTGGTCATCATCGCGCTGGTGCCGCTGGCCCTGCGGGGTGTGCAGTACCGGCCGGTGAGCGCCGACAAGATGCTCCGCCGCAACCTCGGGATCTATGGTCTCGGCGGGCTCGTCGCGCCCTTCATCGGCATCAAGATCATCGACCTGATCATCTCCCTCATCCCCGGAATCGGCTGATCGCCATGAACAACTCGGTTACGAACACTGCCCGGTTGCTCTGGGCCGGCCTGCGCGCCCTCCTGGTGCTCACCGTGGTGACGGGCGTCCTCTACCCGCTCGCCGTCACCGGCGTCGCCCAGGGCCTGTTCTCGGACAAGGCGAACGGCTCGGAGATCAAGGCGAACGGCAAGGTCGTCGGCTCCTCGCTGATCGGCCAGTCCTACAACTTGCCGCTGAAAAAGGGGCAGGAGACCCCGGAGCCGGACCTCAAGTGGTTCCAGCCCCGCCCGTCCAACGGCCTCGGCGCCAACAGCGTCAACACCCAGTACAAGCTGATCCTGTCCGGCGCCACCAACCGTTCCGGTGACAACAAGGACCTGATCGACTGGGTGACCGCAGCCAAGAAGGCCGTCATCAAGGACAACTCGGTGAACGGCTACACGGTCAAGCCCTCAGACGTACCCGCCGACGCGGTGACGTCCTCCGGCTCCGGCCTGGACCCGGACATCTCCCCGGCCTACGCCGACCTTCAGGTCCACCGCATCGCGGAGAAGAACAACCTGTCCGTCGCCCAGGTGCAGAAGCTGGTCAAGGCCCAGACCGACGGCCGCGCCCTCGGCTTCATCGGCGAACCCCGCGTCAACGTCCTCGAACTCAACATCGCGCTCAAGGAACTCGTGGTGAAGAGCTGATGGTCTTAGAGGGACCGCCCCCCAATTGCCGGTCCCTCTTACGTGCACCACGCGGGAGTTGGCGGACGGGGCGACACCTCCGATTCGTCAACTCCCGCCGCCATGAGGCCGGTTCCTCAGGCTTCGGCCCTCCGCACAACCTGGAAAGGCGGACACCGATGCCCTGGGTACTGGTGGTGGAGGACGATCCTCAGCTCGTCCGGGCCCTCGTGATCAACCTGCAGGCCCGCCAGTACGGAGTGGAGCCCGCGCCCGACGGCGCCACCGGCCTACGCCTCGCCGCCGCGCGCCGGCCTGACGTGGTCATACTCGACCTGGGCCTGCCGGACATGGACGGAGTGGACGTCATCAAGACGCTGCGCGGCTGGACCCGCGTGCCGATCCTGGTGCTGTCCGCCCGGCGGGCCTCGGACGAGAAGGTCGCCGCGCTCGACGCGGGCGCCGACGACTACATCACCAAGCCGTTCAGCATGGACGAACTACTGGCCCGGCTGCGGGCCGCCGTCCGCCGCACGGAGACCGCGCCGCTCACCCCCGAAGCCGTCCTCGTCGCGACGGACGACTTCACCATCGACCTGCTGGCCAAGAAGGCCACCCGAGGCAGACAAGACGTACACCTCACCCCGACCGAATGGCACCTGCTGGAGATCCTGGTCACCAACCCCGGGCGTCTCATCACGCAGAAACACCTGCTCCAGGAGGTGTGGGGCACCTCCCAGAGCAACAAGACCAACTATCTCCGCGTCTACATGGCCCAACTGCGCCGCAAACTGGAGACGAACCCCGCCCACCCCCGTTACCTCATCACCGAGCCCGGCATGGGATACCGCTTCGAGAACTGAATCGGGCTTCGAGACCGTCCCCGGCACCCCCACAGGGTCCGCCCGTAGAGACGAAGAAACGAGAAGATGGCACGCGGCAAGCTTCGTATATACCTCGGTGCGGCACCAGGCGTCGGCAAGACGTACGCGATGCTCTCCGAGGCACACCGCCGCGTCGAGCGGGGTACCGACTGTGTGGTCGCCTTCGTGGAGCACCACAACCGCCCGCGCACCGAGGTGATGCTGCACGGGCTGGAACAGATCCCCCGCAAGGAGATTGAGTACCGGGGCACCGTCTTCACCGAGATGGACGTGGACGCGGTGCTCTCCCGGAACCCCCGGGTGGCCCTCGTCGACGAGCTGCCCCACACGAACATCCCCGGCTCCCGCAACACCAAGCGCTGGCAGGACGTCGAGGAACTGCTGGCCGCCGGGATCGACGTGATCTCGACGGCCAACATCCAGCACCTGGAGTCGCTCGGCGACGTCGTCGAGTCCATCACCGGCATCCGGCAGCAGGAGACCGTACCGGACGAGACCGTACGACGGGCCGACCAGATCGAGCTGGTCGACATGTCGCCCGCTGCCCTGCGCCGCCGCATGGCGCACGGCAACATCTACAAGCCGGACAAGGTCGACGCGGCTCTGTCGAACTACTTCCGGCCCGGAAACCTGACCGCCCTGCGCGAGTTGGCGCTGCTGTGGGTGGCCGACCGGGTCGACGAATACCTGACCGAGTACCGCAGCGAGCATCGAGTATCGAAGATCTGGGGCTCCCGTGAGCGGATCGTCGTCGGCCTCACCGGCGGTCCCGAGGGCCGCACGCTGATCCGCCGTGCCGTGCGGCTGGCGGAGAAGGGCGCGGGCGGCGAGGTGCTCGCCGTCTACATCTCCCGCAGCGACGGACTGACCAACGCCTCGCCCAAGGAACTGGCCGTCCAGCGCACCCTAGTGGAGGAACTGGGCGGCACCTTCCACCACGTCATCGGGGACGACGTACCGACGGCGCTCCTGGACTTCGCCCGCGGCGTCAACGCCACCCAGATCGCCCTCGGGGTGTCCCGGCGCAAGGGATGGCAGTACGTCTTCGGGCCGGGCGTCGGCGCGACGGTAGCCCGGGAGTCGGGGCCCGACCTCGACGTCCACCTCATCACGCACGACGAGGCGGGCAAGGGGCGCGGGCTGCCCGTGGCCCGGAGTGCACGGCTGGGCCGCCCCCGGGTCATCTGGGGCTGGCTGGTCGGGGTGGCCGGCCCGGCCCTCCTGACGCTGCTGCTCACCGGCGTCACGTCTGAAGTCGGCCTGGCCAACGACATGCTGCTGTTCCTGACGCTGACGGTGGCCGCGGCCCTGCTGGGCGGGCTCTACCCGGCGCTGGCCTCGGCAGTGGTGGGCTCCTTGCTGCTGAACTGGTTCTTCACCCCGCCTGTCCACACCCTGACGATCGCCGACCCCAAGAACATCGTCGCTATCGCGATCTTCGTCGGCGTTGCCGTCTCGGTGGCTTCCGTGGTGGACCTCGCGGCCCGGCGCACGCATCAGGCTGCGCGGCTGCGCGCCGAGTCGGAGATCCTGTCTTTCCTGGCCGGCAGCGTGCTGCGTGGGGAGACCAGCCTGGAGGCACTGTTGGAGCGGGTCCGCGAGACCTTCGGCATGGAGTCGGTGGCGCTGCTGGAGCGGGAGAGCGACGTGGCCCCGTGGACCTGCGCCGGCAGCGTGGGCCCGGGCCTGCGCGTCGAGCGGCCGGAGGACGCGGACGCGGACATGCCGGTCGGCGACCGCATGGCGCTGGCCCTGTCGGGGCGGGTGCTGCCGGCCGAGGACCGGCGGGTCCTGGCTGCGTTCGCCGCCCAGGCCGCGGTGGTCCTGGATCGCCGGCGGCTGAAGTCCGATGCCGACCAGTCTCGCGCGCTGGCCGAAGGCAGCCGCATCCGCACCGCGCTGCTGGCCGCGGTCAGCCACGATCTGCGTACCCCGCTCGCCGGGATCAAGGCCGCCGTGTCCTCGCTGCGGTCCGACGACGTGGCCTGGTCCGAGGAGGACCAGGAGGAGCTGCTGGAGGGCATTGAGGAGGGCGCCGACCGGCTGGACCACCTGGTGGGCAACTTGCTGGACATGTCCCGCCTTCAGACCGGCACGGTCACCCCGCTGATCCGCGAGATCGACCTCGACGAGGTGGTGCCGATGGCGCTCGGTGGGGTTCCCGAGGACAGCGTGGACCTGGAGATCCCGGAAACCCTGCCGATGGTCGCCGTCGACCCCGGCCTGCTGGAGCGGTCGGTCGCCAACCTGGTGGAGAACGCGGTGAAGTACAGCCCCGCAGGCGAGCGGGTCCTGGTGTCCGCCAGTGCCATCGCCGACCGGGTGGAGGTGCGGGTGGTCGACCGTGGCCCTGGTGTCCCGGACGAGGCCAAGGACCGTATCTTCGAGCCCTTCCAGCGTTACGGCGACGCCCCGCGCGGGGCGGGCGTCGGCCTCGGTCTCGCGGTGGCCCGCGGCTTCGCCGAGGCCATGCACGGCACATTGAACGCCGAGGACACCCCCGGCGGCGGACTCACCATGGTCCTCACCGTCCCGGCCGCGTCCGGCCTCCAGCCGGTCCGCCCCGACCTTCCGGCGGACGCCACCTCCTAGCCGGCCCTGGGCCCGGCCGTGCGAGCCGCACGGTCCCGGCAGCAACCCGGCACAGAGGATTCCCCGCCGAAGCTCGGAGCCTTGGCGCGTCCTTGACGCGCCTTGCGTGGTGGCCCGGCCACACTGGCCTCGAACAGCCCCCATCCCGCTGCACCCTGCACCGCGAGGTCCCCATGGCGTACGGCTTGGCCCGCCGCGAACTGCGGCCGAAGGTTCCGTTGCGGCCCGGGGAAGGCGAACGGCACCACCTGACCAGTCTCGAAGGGCTCGCCGCGCTGTCCCTGGACGCGCTGAGTTCGGTCGCGTACGGGCCCGAGGCGATCGTGCTTGTCCTGATCGCGGCCGGGACGGGGGCGCTGACAGCCACGCTGCCGGTGACGCTGGTCATCGCCGCGCTGCTGGCCGTGCTCGTCGTGTCGTACGGGCAGGTGATCGCTGTGCATCCGGACGGGGGTGGCGCCTACGCGGTGGCGAAGAAGGACCTCGGGCCCAGTACGAGTCTCCTCGCGGCGGCCAGTCTCGTCGTGGACTACGTGCTGACCGTGACCGTCAGCCTGGCGGCGGGCGCGGCCAGTCTCGCCTCCGCCTTTCCCTCGCTCGGATCGCATCTGCTCGAAATCTGTCTCGCCGGGCTCGCGCTGCTCACCCTCGTGAATCTGCGAGGTGTGGCCGAGAGCGCCCGGGTGCTGATGCTGCCCACCATGCTGTTCATCGTGAGCATCCTCGGCATCATCGTGCTCGGTCTGCTGCGCGACCACCCTGCGGCTGTCGTCGGGACCGCCCACCCCGTCCATGCCACCCAGGCGTTGGGGGTGCTGCTGCTCCTGAAGGCGTTCTCCTCCGGCTGCTCGGCGCTGACCGGAGTGGAGGCCATCGCCAACGGCGTGCCCGCGTTCCGCGAGCCGCGCGTGAAGCGGGCGCAGCGCACCGAGCTGATGCTGGGCGCGTTGCTCGGGCTGATGCTGATCGGCCTGGCGGTGCTGATCCGCCGTGACCATGTGGCCCCGCGCGGCGGTGTAACCGTACTCGCGCAGTTGACGGCCGGCTCGTACGGGACGGGCTGGGCGTACTACGCGACCAACCTCATTGTCACGCTGGCGCTCGCGTTCGCCGCCAACACGAGTTTCGGAGGTCTGCCCGTCCTGATGAGCCTGCTGGCCAAGGACCACCGGCTGCCGCATCTGTTCGGGCTGCGCAAGGAACGCCCCGTCTACCGCTGGGGCGTGGTGGCCCTGGCCCTGCTCGCGGCGCTGCTGCTGATCGCCGTGAACGCCGACACGCACCGGATGATCCCGCTGTTCGCGATCGGCGTGTTCATCGGCTTCACCATCAGCCAGATCGGGCTCGTACGGCACTGGGCGGGGCAGCGGCCGCGCGGCTGGCTCCGGCGTGCGGTGCTCAACGGCGTCGGCGCGGTGCTGACCACCGTGGCATTGCTGGTCCTGCTGACCACCAAGTTCCTCGAAGGGGCCTGGGTGGTGGTCGTGGCCATTCCGCTGCTGATGCTGCTGTTCGCCCGCGTCCAGCGGTACTACACGGCGGTCGGCCTGGAACTCGGGCTCGGTGAGGTTCCGCCGCCGCTCCGCGTCACCGGCTCCCTCGTCATCGTGCCGGTCGGCGAGGTCAGCAAGCTCACCCAGCACGCGTTGACGGCCGCCCGAGCCCTGGGTCACGACGTCGTGGCGGTCGCCGTGCAGGCCGATCCCGCCAAGGTCAGTGCCCTGGAGGAAAGTTGGAGCCGCTGGAACCCGGGCGTACCTCTCGACATCATCGACAGCCCGCAGCGCTCGCTCGTGCAGCCGATTGTCGAGTACGTCCAGCGGGCGGCGGAGGGGGGACAGCAGATCGCCGTCCTCATCCCCGAGGTGGAGCCCCTCCACCGCCGGTACCAGATCTTGCAGAACCAGCGCGGCCTCCTGCTGGCCGCCGCGCTGAGGGCGCGTACCGATGTCGTCGTGTGCGTCGTGCCGTACCGGCTGAACCTGTGAGGGATCGCAGGCTCAGCCGGTACCCGGGCGGCTACAGCAGTCCGTCGGCGATGGTGCCGAGGGAGAGTGCCGGAAGGAAGTTGAGCAGCGCCAGGACGACGGCCGCCGCGGTGGCCAGGACGACGAAGTTGGCGCCCTGGGCGCGCAGCGTGCCGACCGTGACGACGCCCGGCTGCTGCCTGGCGAGGCGTCCGGCCAGGGCCAGGACGCAGAGGATCGGGAGGTAGCGGCCGGCCAGCATCGCGAACACCATCAGCAGGTTGTGGAAGTCGGTGGCGCCGTTGAAGCCCGCCATCGCGCTGCCGTTGCTGTTGGTGTTGCTGGTGTAGGCGTAGATGAGTTCGGTCAGGCCGTGCGCTCCCGGGTTGCCCATCGAGGTCTGGCCGTCGCCGAAGGCGAGCGCGATCCCCGTGCACGCGAGGATCACGGTGGGCGGGATCAGCGCGTACACGACGACCCAGCGCATCTCCGCGTACCCGATCCGCTTGCGCAGGTATTCGGGTGTGCGGCCGACCATCAGGCCGCCGATGAAGACGGCCACCAGGACGACCACGATCAGGCCGTAGAGGCCGCTGCCGGTGCCGCCGGGGGCGATCTCGCCGAGCATCATCGCGGACAGCAGCACCCCGCCGCCGATGCTGGAGAAGCTGTCGTACGAGGAGTTGGCGGCGCCGTCCGCGGAGCCCGTGGCCGCCACGCCGAAGAGCGTGGAGCCGGGGATGCCGAAGCGGGCCTCGGTGCCTTCGTACTGTCCGCCGACCGCCTGGGTGACCGTGCCGGTGTGGGCGCTCTGCGCGAGCGTGCCCGCGGCGAGCAGCAGGCCGAAGAGGATGCCGACGACCGTGAGCAGCGTCCAGCTCTGCTTCAGGCTGCCGATCATCCGGCCGAACATGCGGATGCAGGCTGTCGGGATGAGCAGCATCAGCACGATCTCGAAGGCGTTGGTCCACGCCGAAGGGTTCTCGAAGGGGTGGGCGCTGTTGGCGTTGAAGACGCCGCCGCCGTCGCCGGTGAACAGCTTGATCGGTTCCCAGGAGGCGACCGGTCCGTCGAGGATCGTCTGCTTGCCGCCCGCGACCGTGGTGACGGTGTGTCCGGCGCCGAGGCTCTGGATGACGCCGCCCGCCATCAGGATCAGCCCGCCGACGACCGCCATCGGGACCAGGATGCAGAAGATCGTACGCAGCAGGTCGACCCAGAAGTTGCCGAGGTCTTCCGTGCTGCGCCGGACCAGACCCCGGATCAGGGCGAGGGCGGCGCAGAGGGCGACGGCCGCCGACGCGAAGGCCTGGACGCCCAGGCCCGCCATGACGGCGAGATGCCCGGTGGTCGACTCGCCCGCGTAGTTCTGCCAGCTGGTGTTGGTCGTGAAGGAGACGGCGGTGTGCAGCGCGAGCCGCCACGGCATGCCCTCGTGCCCCGTCGCCCAGGGCAGCTTGCCCTGCAGGGTGAAGAGGGCGAAGAGCGCCGCGATGCTCATGACGGAGAAGGCGAGCAGGGCGGTCAGATAGTGCCGCCAGGTCTGTTCCCTGTCAGGGTCGATTCCGCAGACGCGGTAGAGGGCCTTCTCTCCCCGGCTGTGCTTGTTTCGGTCCCCGCCGTCGAGTACGCGGGCCATGTAGTCGCCGAGGGGGACGTGCAGCCCCACGACCACGGCGAGGACGAGCGATGCCTGGATCCAGGCCGCCATGATCAGGCTCCCTGCTTCGGAGACGTCGAAGACGTCGGATACCCACGGTCGAGAGCGATGTTGAGCTCCACGACATTGACGCCCGGCCGGCCGAGCACACCGAGCGCGCGCCCGGTGGTGTACTTGTCGATTAGCTTGCGGACGTCGGCCACGCTCATGGACCGCTCACGCGCGATCCGCGGCGCCTGGAGCTTCGCGTACGCCGGGCTGATGTGCGGGTCGAGGCCGCTGCCGCTCGCGGTGACCGCGTCGGCGGGGACCTTCGGGCCGGCCGGGGCGTCGCCGCGCACGGGGACGGTCACGGCGCGGCTGTAGTCCTTGCCGGGCTTGGCGCACTCGACGCCAACTCCCTTGTAGGTGGCGAGGAACGGTTTCGACGGGCAGGGCTGGTTGAGGCTGACGACCTTGGTGATACCGCCGCTCGTGCCGCCGCCGTGGAAGACGCCGAGGACCGCGCCGACGCCCTCGTCCGTGCAGTACGGGCGCGAGCCGTCGACGCCTTACAGGTCGCCGACCGACTTGCTGCGCCCGCACACCAGGGTGAGCAGGCTCGGCCTGTCTTCGGTGTCCACGACGGACTCGGGGCCCTGGTTGCCGGCCCCGGACGCCGTGGCGTCGTATCCCGTACCGGCGTTGGAGGGCCGGGACTGGAAGTACGTCTTGATCGGGTTTCCCTTGGAGTCGGTGAAGGACTGGCCGATCAGTGAGGAGCCGGCCGGTGTGCCGTCGGTACCGGTGACCTCGGACTTGCCGTCCAGGCCCGGGACTTGGGCCGCTGCGGTCATGACCAGCGGATAGATCAGACCGGTCAGCACCGTGAGGACGAGGACCACCCGGAGCGCTGCGATGTGCTGGGCGAGCCAGTGCGGGATGCGTGTCATGGTCAGATCCCCGGGATGAACTGGACGAGGGCGAAGTCGATGAACTTGATGGCCAGGAACGGGGCGATCACGCCGCCGAGTCCGTAGATCCACAGATTGCGGGTGAGCAGGGCCGAGGCGCTGCTCGGCCGGTAGCGCACGCCGCGCAGCGCGAGCGGGATCAGCGCCACGATGACCACCGCGTTGAAGACGACCGCGGAGAGGATCGCGGACAGCGGCGAGTGCAGATCCATGATGTTGAGCCGGTCGAGCCCCGGGTACACCGCGGCGAACATCGCGGGCAGGATCGCGAAGTACTTGGCGATGTCGTTGGCGATGGAGAAGGTCGTCAATGCGCCCCGGGTGACGAGGAGTTGTTTGCCGATCTCGATGATCTTCGTGGGGTCGGAGTCGAGGTCGACCATGTTGCCGGCCTCCTTGGCGGCCGACGTACCCGTGTTCATTGCCACGCCGACGTCCGCCTGCGCGAGAGCGGGCGCGTCGTTGGTGCCGTCGCCCGTCATCGCGATGAGGTGACCGTCGGCCTGCTCGCGCTTGATCAGCTCGAGCTTGTCCTCGGGCGTCGCCTCGGCCAGGAAGTCGTCGACGCCCGCTTCCTCGGCGATCGCCTTGGCGGTCACCGGGTTGTCGCCCGTGACCATCACCGTACGGATGCCCATCCGGCGCAGCTCGGCGAAGCGTTCGCGCAGGCCGGGCTTGACGACGTCCTTGAGGTGGACGACGCCGAGCACCTCGGCGGCACCATTGCTTCGCACCTCCGCCACGGCCAGCGGCGTGCCGCCGGACGCGGATACCTGCTCCACGGTCGCCTCAAGCGCGACCGGGACCTCGCCGCCCTGCTCGCGCACCCAGGCCGCGACCGAGGCCGCCGCGCCCTTGCGCAGTCGCCGGCCGCCGGGGAGATCGACTCCGGACATGCGAGTGGCGGCGGTGAACGGCACCCACTCGGCGCCATTCGCGGTCCGCTCGGTCAACTGGTGCTTCTCGTAGGCGAATTCGACGATGGACCGGCCCTCGGGTGTCTCGTCGGCCAGGCTGGACAGCAGCGAGGCCCTCGCCAGCCTCTCCATCGGGACGGCCCCGACCGGCAGGAACGCGCTCGCCCGCCGGTTGCCGAAGGTGATCGTGCCGGTCTTGTCGAGCAGCAGGGTGTTGATATCGCCCGCGGCCTCGACTGCCCGTCCGGACATGGCCAGTACGTTCCTCTGCACCAGTCGGTCCATGCCCGCGATGCCGATCGCCGAGAGCAGCGCACCGATGGTCGTCGGAATCAGACAGACCAGGAGCGAGACCAGCACGATGGAGGTGACGCCGTCCGCGGTCAGCGCCGCGGTGTCGTGCGCGGCGGCCATCGCATCCTTGGAGAAGATCGCCATCGGCTGCAGGGTCACGACTGCGACCAGGAAAACGAAGGTCAGCATGACCAGCAGCAGGTTGAGCGCCAGCTCGTTGGGGGTCTTCTGCCGGTTGGCGCCCTCGACCAGGGCGATCATCCGGTCCAGGAAGCTCTCTCCGGGCTCTTGGGTGATCCGTACGACCAGGCGGTCGGAGAGTACCCGGGTGCCGCCGGTGACAGCGCTGCGACCGCCCCCGGATTCGCGGATGACCGGCGCGGATTCACCGGTTATGGCGGACTCGTCGACGCTCGCGGCGCCCTCGATGACGTCGCCGTCACCGGGAATCAGTTCCCCGGCCGGTACGGACACGAGGTCGCCGCGCCTGAGCTCGGAGGCGGCGACGGCCTCTTCGACGTAAGAGTCCTCCGCCGCGCCTGGCTCCCAGCCCGCGAGCCGCCGTGCGGTGGTCTGCTGCCGGGTCTTGCGCAGAGTGTCGGCCTGCGCCTTGCCGCGGCTCTCGGCCACGGCCTCGGCGAGGTTGGCGAAGACCACCGTCAGCCACAGCCAGCCGGTGATCAGCCAGCCGAAGAGACTGGAGTGGACGACCGCTATGCCGGTGGTGAGCGCGGCGCCGACCTCGGTGACGAACATGACCGGATTGCGGAACAGGGTCACCGGATTCAGCTTGCGGAGCGCCTGGGGGAGCGCGAGCCACAGCTGCTTGGGATCGAGCATTCCGGCACCGACCCGGCGCGGCCGCTCTTCGCGCGGAGGTGGCGCGTCGTGGACGGGGGCGGGTTCGACCGTGGCGGGGGCGGACATCAGAACTTCTCCGGCTTGATCAAGGCAAAGATCAGATAGGCGAGCAAGGCGACGGCCACGACCAGGCCGACGGTGTTTTCGGTGGTCATCGCGACCTCGTCCTCACACATGGGGGTATGCGAATAGGGGGCATTTGGCGTGTTTCGGGCCGCCCGTGGCGTGCGCCGAGCGGCCTCCGCCGAGCGAAGGCTTCGGCGGAGGCACGGTGGACGGGGCCCGGCGCTACAGGCCGACGTCCCGGCGGCTCATGTCGTCCAGCGATTCGCGGCGTACGAGCACGCGCGCGGTGCCGTCGGACACGGCGACGACGGGCGGTCGGCCGACCAGGTTGTAACCGGAGGCCATGGAGAGGTGGTAGGCCCCGGCCGCCGGAACGGCGAGGAGGTCGCCGGGGCGTATGTCGCCCGGGAGCGCCACGTCGTCGGCCAGCACGTCGCCGGCTTCGCAGTGCCGGCCCACGACGGTGACGAGGCGGGGCGGCGCCGACGAGGGGCGGCCGATGAGGCGGGGCGCGTACTGCACGCCGTAGAGCGCGGGCCGGGGGTTGTCGCTCATGCCGCCGTCGACGGCGACGAAGGTGTGCCGGCCGGTGCGCTTGACGGCGAGCACATGGTAGACGGCGACTCCGGCCGGTCCGACGACCGCGCGGCCGGGCTCCAAGGTGAGCCGGGGCACGGGGAGCCCGGCGCGGGCGCAGCCGTCCTCGAGCTCGGCGCGGACCCGCCCGGCCAGCACGGCCACGTTCATGCTCTCCTCGCCGGGCCGGTAGGCGATGGCGTGGCCGCCGCCGATGTTCAGCTGGGGGAGGGTGATGCCGTGCTGGTCCCTGATCCGGGCCATCAGGCCGACCATGCGCCGCACGGCGACGACGTACGGCTTGACCGTGGCGATCTGCGAGCCGATGTGGCAGTGCAGGCCGACGAGTTCCAGGTGCGGCTGGTCGAGTATCCGGGTGATCGCGTGCTGCGCGGATCCGTCCGTGATCGACAGGCCGAACTTCTGGTCGTCGGTGCCGGTGCGGACCTTGGCGTGCCCGCCGGCCGCGATGCCCGGGACCACCCGCACCATGACCTTCTGGCGGGTGTCGGCGGGGGTGATCGCGGCGAGGCGGGCGATCTCGGAGGCGCTGTCCACGACGATGCGTCCGACACCGAGCTGAAGGGCGGTGCGCAGGTCCTCGGGGCTCTTGGCGTTTCCGTGCATCACGATCTTCTCGGGCGGGAAGCCGGTGGTGACGGCGAGCGCCAGCTCCCCTGCGGAGCAGACGTCCAGGCCCAGGCCCTCTTCTTGCACCCAGTGCGCGAGCGCACGGCACAGGAACGCCTTGGCGGCGTAGACGATGTCGGCTTCGGGGAACGCCGTGCGGTACGTACGGCAGCGCTCGCGGACCTCCTGTTCGTCCAGTACGTAGACGGGGGTGCCGAAGCGGTCGGCCGCCTCGGCGAGGGAGACCCCGCCGACGGAGACGTCCCCGTCGGCCTCGGGGCGGGCGGAGCGGGGCCAGACGGACAGGCCGTCGGTGTCGCCGAGGATCCGGGACAAGGCCTGGGGATCCGAGGGCAGGGAAGCCGGGAGTGACGCCGGAAGCGTGGACGCAAAGGACGACGGAACGGACACTGACATGGCGACTCCTCAGCCGATCAGCAGGTTCAGACACGCGACGACAGCAGCGGCGCCAGTCACTCGCAGGGCACCGACGTGCTGGGGATGCCATGCACGCGAGGAGCTCGCGCGCTCGCTGTCCTTGGAGACCGAATGGGTGGCCGCGGGGGCGGAGAACTGCGGGTCGACGGTGAGGGCAGTAACACCCAGGGGGGCCGCGAGAGCGCGCAGCGCGGGTTCGGAGAGCCTGATGCAGGCCTGGTCCGTGCCCAGAGTGGCGGTGAGCTTCGCCGCCGAGGTGAATCCGACGGCCGTCCGGCCACCCAGGGGGGTGCGGAAGAACCGGGTCGTACAGCCCGAGGGCCCCGACCGGACAGGGACGTGGAGAAGTCCGGCCGGGAAGCGTTCAGAAGGCTCGGGGTCCTCGGGAAACTCGACTGGAGACATGGTGCTGCTCCTTGAAGAAGGCGACTGGCGCCGCCCGGTCGGACCGGCCGGGCGCTCCAGTGAAGCTATGCCCGCCTACCCGGGGATCGGCCCCCTCGCTGACGGATGCTTGACGCGAAGCCCCCTGCCCGTAACGCGACGCTGACGGGGCACGGCGTTCCTGGTCAGCGTGGCGTCAGGGTCTTCGGGCAGAACCCGCAGGGGGCGGCTTCGCTCGCATGACGGGAGGCACAGAGACGAAGTGCGAGGGCGCGCCGTGCGTGGCGGATCCGGACGTCAGGCCGGACGGCTGAGCGTCTGACCGCACGGCATCTTCAAGCCATCACCGAGGTGCCGCAACCCGATACGGTGCCCGACGCCGTTCCGGGGCACCACTGCCCCGGGCACAGCATCAAGCACATGCAGAAGACCCACGAGCGAGTCGTCCTCGCCCTCAGCTACGACGACACGCATGGCGGAGGCCTGACCCCGGCGTGTATTACTGACCCTCGCTGACGAGACCGGCGCGCCCCGACCCGTCAGGACCTGCCGTCCGTCAATTCCCGGATATCGAGCGGCAGTCGCCAGCTGATTCTGCGGCGCACGGAGGTGATTTCGCTCTGCAGGGGCGAGGGCGGTACGGCCAGGACCGGGCAAGCGGCGTGGGCAACGCAGTACCGGGCGGCTGACGGGAACAGAGCGCGGTGCATCCTGCCACGGCATCCCGCGCCGATCACCAGGAGGTCGTCGGCTCGGTCGGCGGTCTCGACCAGTGCGTACCCCGGCTTGCCACGGGCGACCAGGCCTTGAAACGGAACCCCGGGCCCGGCATCGCCGAAGGCCGTGCGCAGAGCGGCAAGCAGCCGCTCGCCCGCCTCCCGCCGGAAGTCGACCACCGGCGGCCGGAACACCGAGCGCCGGTAGGCGAGTTCACCGCCAGGCGGTTCCCAGGCAAGTACGGCCAGCAGTTCGGCGCTGTGACGCCGGGCCTCGCTCGCGGCCCGGTGCAGCGCCACCAGGCTGCCCAGCGAACCACTTACTCCGGCAACGATGCGCCGCCCCTCGGCATCGCCCATCGCTCGATCACCCCTCGCCGTACGTCCACACAGACATCCGAGTCCCATCGAATGGCCTGGGGGCGACAGCGGACCGCTCTATTGGCGCTTACCTGATGTCCGGTGGAGGATTCATAACGCCCTTCTGACGCCTCTCAGAGGGCGTCATGAGGCTTGATGTCGGTTTCATTCTTGGGGTTGGGTGAGGTTCGCTGGTCGCGAGTTCGTAGCCGGCGCTATGGGTGGGGCTGGGCAAACAAGCCGGGTTCGGGCTCGGTGAGGATCCCCCGGCTGACCATGCGCTTGAACTTGAAGCGAATGCCCTCGGTGTTCTTCGGCAGGATGGGCAGGTCGAGGGCCTCGCACAGGTCCCGGGCCCGCATCGACCGGCCGGTTTCGGCGAAGACTTGAGAGGTACCGACAACGCACCCCAGTCGGCCCCCGCCGGGCCGGGCATCGTGCCTCCGACCCCCGCGGAACACCGCTGACGCGGCAGCGGTGGAAAAGAAGGTGCTCCTGCCGCGCGACATCCTGCCGTCTCACGTAGTCAAGAGGGGTATGCACGGGGATCACGGAACAAGAGAACGGTCGGGGGCCGAGTGAAATCAGCACAGGAGGATCAGTACCTGGAGTTCGTGGCCGCGAGGGCGAAGGCGCTGTACCGCTCGGCGTACGTACTCGCGGCCGGCGACACACATCTTGCCGAGGACCTGGTCCA
>NZ_JBICXE010000037.1:0-80165 GCF_043200155.1 Streptomyces sp. NPDC048473 | reverse complement strand
ACGTCCGATCCGAGAGCGTCACCCTTCACCCCTACCAAACCTGACCGGACCACCACCAGGTTCTCGGCCTCCCTTGACTACCAATAGGAGCATCAGTCTCGGGTGCGGCGAGCTGCCAAGGGAAGAGGGAAGGGGATCGGGCGGAGATGAACGTACGACCGGCACGCAGGTCCGAGGCCGAAGCACTGACCGAGCTGGCCCTGGAATCGAAGGCCCACTGGGGCTACGACGAGGCGTTCCTCGCCGCCTGCCGCGACGAACTCACCATGCACCCGGCCGACATCGGCCGTCGCCGCACCGCGGTCGCCGAGGAGGCCGGCCGCGTCCTGGGCTTCACCACCCTGGACGGCTCCCCGCCCGAGGGCGCCCTCGGCATGATGTTCGTCGCCCCGGACGCGCTGGGCCGCGGCATCGGCCGACTCCTCTTCGAGCACACCGTGACGGAGGCCCGGCGCCTCGGCTTCGTACGCCTCACCATCGACGCCGACCCGAACGCGGAACCGTTCTACCTCGCGATGGGCGCGGTACGGATCGGGGCGACCCCGTCGGGATCGATCCCCGGCCGCGAGCTGCCGCTGCTGGAGTACGACCTCACGGCGCGCTGACCCCTTGCCGGAACCGGGGGACGGGGCGGGCATACCAGGCGCCCCGGCGTACCGGCGTCATTCCGGCACGATGATCAACTTGCCGCGTACGTGGCCGCCTTCGCTCTCCCGGTGGGCGTCGGCCGCCTCGGACAGCGTGTACGTCCGTGCCACCGACAGGGTGAGTTCGCCGTTCGCGACCAGCGCGGCTGCCCGCTCGAGACGCTCACGGATCGCACCGGGGCCGGCGAACACAAAGCGCACGCCGTGTTCCTCCGCCCGGTGGTCGGCGATGGTGACCACGCGCTCCGGCCCGCCGGTCACGTCGACGAGTGCCGGCAACGAGCCCTTTCCCGCGGTGTCGAATGCCGCGTCCGCGCCGTTCGGCGCGATGGTGCGGATCCGCTCGGCGAGCCCCTCGCCGTAGGTCACGGGCTCGGCGCCGAGCGAACGCAGGTACGCGTGGTTGCGCTCGCTCGCCGTCCCGATCACGGTCGCGCCGAGACACCCGGCGATCTGCACGGCCACAGACCCGACACCACCGGCGGCACCATCCACGACCAGCGTCTCCCCGGCCTTCACACCGAGGTCGTCGAGCGCCTGGCAGGCCGTGTTGACCGCCACCGGCAGCCCGGCCGCGATCTCCCAGGACACGCTTGCGGGCTTTCGTGCGATCTGCGCCGCTGGCGCCACCACGAACTCGGCGTAGCTGCCCGCACCGATCGAACCGAAGACCTCGTCACCCGCCGCGAAGCCGGTCACGTCTTCGCCGACGTCCACAACGACACCGGCGACGTCGCCGCCGGGCACCGCGGGGAACTCCACCGGCATCATCGTCGCGACGGCCCCGCTGCGCAGCTGCCAGTCCAGCGGATTCACCCCGGCAGCCCGGACCTCGACCAGCACCTCCCCAGGACCTGGGCGTGGCACCTCGCGGTCCACAACGTGCAGTACCTCGGGTCCGCCGTACTCCGTGAACTGCACAGCGCGATACGTCTTTAACATGTTTTCCTTTGCCCATTTGGGGTTTACCGAGACCGGTCAGGAGCGCGGATGCTCCGCCAAGACGCAACCAAAACTACCGAGCGATGGCCCGACGGTGCACTCGAGTTCGCTACGAACGACCACCACCGGGCACCGTCCCGCCTCGAGTCCCTGCCGCACAGCAGCAGGAGCCGGTCACGCTCGTCGACCAGCAGAACCCGTGACGTCCACCGCTTCCGAAGTCCCGTGGGGCTCCACGCTGTCCACCGCTCCCGCAGCCCGGCGCCCGGCCGCAGCCAGGGCCACGGTGACCGCGAGGGAGGCCGCCGCCATCACGGTCATCGCCGTCCCCGGTGAGGTCCGCTGAGCGATGGCGCCCGCGAGCGCGGCCGCGACGCCCTGCATGGTGAGCATGCCGGAGGAGTGCAGTCCGAGCGCCTGACCGGTGATCTCGTCCGGGGTCAGGGCCATCAGCCGCTCCTGGAGCAGCAGACTCGCCGAGAACCCGACCGAGGCGAGCGCGGCCAGAGCGAACGCCAGGGGCAGCGCCGGACGCGCGGCGAAGAGCAGATACGGGGCGGCCAGGAGCAGCAGCATCGGCATGGCCAGCCGTCCCCGCCGGTGCTGGGCGACGAACCGGCCGGCCACGGTGTCCCCGATGAGCATCCCCAGCGCGGCGAAGGCGAAGAGGAGCCCCGCGTGCTCGGGGGCGTACGGGACGAACAGTGACTCGCAGCCGACGATCAGCCCGTTCGGCACCCAGAGCGCGAGATAGACCCGGCGGCGCGGGCCGGAGGACCACAGAACGGCGTTGGTCCGCCACGTCTCGGCGACCGACGGCCGCCCGGCGGCGCGCGGCGGACGGCGCACCAGCCCGAACCGGGCGACGGCCGCACCCAACAGATACAGGGCGGCGGACACCAGCAGCGTGCCGCGCGCGGACAGCGTCGTCACCAGAAGGCCGCCGAGCGCGAACCCACTGATCTGCATCAGGCCGACGCACATGTTCAGTACGGAACGCCCCAGCAGATAGCCGTCCTTGGGCAGCACCTCATTGAGCAGGCCGTACCGCACACCGCCGCCCACCGAGGCGACCACACCCTCCATCAGGATGATCGCGAAGACGACCGGCAGCGGAAGCCCGGGGACGGCGAGTACGGCGGTGGCCAGCCCGAAGACGAGCGCCATGCCGGTCATGGCCGCCCGTGGCGGCAGCCGGTCCGCCGCCGACATCAGCACGGTCGCCCCGATCACCTGGGCGAGCGAGGAGCCGAACATGGACAGGGCGGCGAGCAGCGGCGAGCCGGTCGAGGCATAGACGAGGGTGCCGAGGGCCAGCCCGCTCATTGTCGACCCGGCGACCTGTACGGCGCTGGTGGCGAAGAGCGGTCCGAACTGCGGCGCTCGGAAGAGTTCCCGGTAGGTGTGCATGCGGGCAGTCTCAGTGGCCGCCCAGGGCGACCGTTACTGTTTCGCGTGGAGGCGAAACATCATGGGCTGGTGGCAGATCAACACGGACACGCTCGCGGGGAGCCGGTTCGTCGTCTCGCCGCTCGCCGAGACCATCTCCGCCCTGAACTCCCTGGAGAGGGGACGGCCCGAGCACCCCGGCGAACGGGCCTGGCTCGATGCCCATCTGTCCGCCTACCGGGCCCGGCAGGCCGCCGATCCGGTCGCCGGCCGTCTCGTACCGGCGGCGCTCGGCGGCAGCTGGAACGCGGACTTCATCACCCCCACGCCGACCGGTGAGGGCGCACCGTCCTTCGAGGAGGAGCTGGCCCCCGTCCGGGCGACCTCGCCCGAGCGCGCCCGAGCCGACCTGGAGGTGTCCCTCGGCGGCGGCCCCCTCCCGGCACTCCTGGACCGCGACGACCTGGCGCAGCGCGCCGCCGACGTGCTGGACTGGGTCTGGCAACGGACCGTGCTGCCGGACTGGCCGCGCCGCCGCCGGATCATCGAGGCGGACATCGTCGCGCGGACCGGACAGCTGAGCCAGGGCGGCTGGGCCGCCGCCCTGAGCGGTCTGCGCCCGGGAATGCGGTGGCTCGGCGGCAGCCGGCTCCAGATCAACGCGCACGACTATCCGCCGAGGCAACTGGCGGGTGCGCGCCTGCTGTTCGTGCCGGTAACCCAACGCACGGGCTGGGTGTCCTGGGACGACGAAGCCGAGCGGTACGCGGTTGTCTACCCGTGTTCGGGCGCCCTGGCCGAGGCTGGGCGGGCGCGGGTGCCCGACAGCCTGGGCCGCCTGCTGGGCCCGGCGCGGGCGGCGGTCCTCGTCCTCCTCTCCAGTCCGAAGAGCACCACTCAGCTGGTTGCCCTGACCGGTCAGGGACTGGGGTCGGTGGGCCGCCACCTCAAGGTCCTGCTGGACAGCGGCCTGGCCGGTCGCCGAAGGGCCGGGCGGTCGGTGCTGTACTTCCGTACGGACGTGGGCGACGTGCTGGTGGAGGCCCAGCGGGACGGCTGAGGAGTACACGGCTTCCCACTGACCGTGGTCGAGCCGGCGGTAGGCGCGCTCGCGGTCCTCCGCGTCGAACCCGGAGAGCGGTGTCCGTACGGAGATCCGCATCCAGAACAGCGCCTGCGTCGCGGTGCCGGCATGCTCGGCCCGTACGAGAACTCCACCGACGGTGACCTCGCACCGCCAGGCGATCTCGAGAGCCCGCCTCATGGCAACTCCGCCCGGCCGATGGCCGGATGGGCTCAGAGGAGGAGGCCGGGGCCGTCCGGGACAGCAAGGACCGGGCAGTGGGCTGCAGTTCTACGCCCCGGCCGGCTGCGCCGCGTTCATCGACGGGGTGAAGGCCGGGGCCTTCACGGGCTGAGCCAGTCCGCGACCTCGACCACGTCCCCGACGGTCACCACACCCTCGTGGACCACCGCGTTCTTCGCGCCGAAGCTCACCCTGTTCTTGTACTCCGGCTCGCGCCGGTACGTCGCAAGGGTCCGGACCGGTTCCGGGCCCGCGCGGCGGCCGGTGTTCTGGTCGACGAGCGGGACGTTGCACCGTATCGCCCGTACCGAATAGGCGAGTTCCGTGGTGCCGAGGGTCATCCGGCGTACCCGGTCCTCGAAGTGCGGCTCGTCGTTGCCGGTCAGGACGATGTTGGGGCGGAAGCGGTCCATCGGTACCGGCGCGGCGTCGCCCCGGGTGGTGATGCGGGCGTTGAGGCCGTCCAGGGAGGCCGTCGAGGCGACCAGCACCGCGTGTGCGTCGGCGAAGTTGACCTTGCCGGGGGTCTCGCCCCAGCCGTCCCGGTCGAAGCCGGGGACCACTCGTACCAGGCGGGACTTCGCGCCGAGCGCATCGGAGAACCATTCCGCCGCCGCGTCCCCCTGGTCGGCGGCCTCGCCGAGCGGGCGGTCGAACATGCTGACCTCGCGGCGCGGGCCGTCCGGGTCGACGTCCAGGCGCAGCGGCTCGACGCCCTCGGTGGACAGGGTCAACGCCGCCCCGTCGTACAGGACTTCGACTTTGATCGCGGCCATCGACGGGTGCGTACGCTGGCTGCGGAATGCGCCGTCCGCCGCGTCCACCACCATGAATGTCCGGTCGTGTTCGAGGCCGGTCCCGAGGACCTGCGCGGAATCGACCGTGGTGCCGGCGCAGCCCTTGACCGGGTAGTAGGCGAGTTCTCGAACGGTGATCGTCACGATGTCCCCTCCGGGGCAGCCGCTTCGAGGTCGTCGACGCTGCCGGACATGATGGTGCGGATGTGTCGGGTCAGGTGCTCGGTGGGCCAGTCCCACCAGGCGACGGCGAGGAGCCGGGCAATGGTTTCGTCGTCGTACCGGGTGCGGATCAGCTTGGCCGGATTGCCGCCGACGATGCCGTAGTCCGGTACGTCACCGACGACGACCGCGCCGGAGCCGATGATCGCGCCGTGCCCGATCCGTACGCCCGGCATCACCATGGCGTTGTAGCCGAACCAGACGTCGTTGCCGACGACCGTGTCGCCCCGGCCCGGCAGCCCGGCCAGCAGGTCGAAGTGCTCGGCCCAGGAGCCGCCCATGGTGGGGAACGGGAACGTGGACGGGCCGTCCATCCGGTGGTTGGCGCCGTTCATGATGAACCGCACTCCGGTCCCCAGCGCGCAGAACTTCCCGATGACCAGCTTCTCCGGACCGTAGTGGTAGAGCACGTTTCGGGTCTCGAAGGCGGTCGCGTCGTCGGGATCGTCGTAGTACGAGTAGTCCCCGACCTCGATCAGTTCGGACTTCACCAGGGGCTTCAGCTGTACGACCCGGGGCTGGCCCGGCATCGGATGGAGCACGGTGGGGTCGGCGGGGACGAGGCTCATGACGCCCATCATTGCATTCACCTCGCATGATGTAAGTTCCTTTTAGGAACTCACGCGATACCGAGAGAGGAACCTGTTGTGACGTTGGCGCAGTGGACCGAGGTCGACGACTACTTCAACGGCCTGCTGGTGGGCCCGGACGAAGCCCTGGACGCGGCCGTGGAGGCCAGTGACAAGGCCGGGCTCCCGGCGATTCAGGTCGCCGCCAATCAGGGCAAGCTGTTGAACCTGCTGGCCCGGCTCCAGGGGGCGCGCACCGTTCTGGAGATCGGCACCCTGGGCGGTTACAGCACGATCTGGCTGGCCCGTGCGCTGCCCGAGGGTGGCAGGCTCGTGACGCTCGAATTCGATCCGGAGTGCGCCGAGGTCGCGCGCGGGAACATCGAGCGTGCCGGCCTGGCGGACGTCGTCGAGATCCGGGTCGGCCGTGCTCTCGACACGCTGCCGGAGCTCGCGGAGCAGGGGTATGGGCCGTTCGACATCGTGTTCATCGACGCGGACAAGCCGAGCAACCCGGACTACCTGGCCTGGTCGCTGAAGCTGACCCGGCCCGGGAGCCTGATCATCGCCGACAACGTCGTACGCGACGGAGAGGTGGTCGACGGCGGCAGCGACGACCCGAAGGTGCAGGGTGTGCGCCGGTTCACCGAACTCGTCGCGGCCGAACCGGCCTTGACCGCGACCGCTCTGCAGACCGTCGGCGGCAAGGGGTACGACGGGCTGATGCTGGCGCTCGTCACCGACGGCCAGTAGGTGAGGGGCGGGGCGGTGCTCCGGGCGCACGCCGAGCCGGTACGAGCGCCCTGCTGAAGCACGCCCCAGCCTCCTGCCCCCCGCACGCAACATGACAGAAGGACCCCCACCTGTCACGTCCAGGCGGGGGTCCCCCCTTCATCCGCCTGCCCGGTGAAGGCTGAGAAGACGATCACGAGGCAGGGCGTTCATGCGTCGCTCGGTCAGGGGGCGAGCAGCAGCACGTCGGCGCGCTCCTTTGCGGCCGCGTAACGCTTCGCCACGTCCTGCCAGTTGACGACGCGCCACATCGCCTCGATGAAGTCGACCTTCTGGTTCTTGTACTGGAGATAGAAGGCGTGCTCCCAGGCGTCGAAGACCAGGACCGGGACGGAGCCCTGGCCGACATTGCCCTGGTGGTCGTAGACCTGCTCGACGATCAGCTTGCCGCTGACCGGCTCGTACGCGAGGACGCCCCAGCCGGAACCCTGCGTGGTGGCCGCGGCCTTCGTCAGCTGGGACTTGAAACCGGCGAACGAGCCGAACGACTCGGCGATCGCGTCCGCGAGGTCACCGACACCGTCGGCCGCGAGGGGCTCGCCGCCGCCGTCGCCGGTCATGTTGTGCCAGTAGATCGAGTGCAGGATGTGGCCGGAGAGATGGAACGCGAGGTTCTTCTGGAGCCCGTTGATCGCTCCCCAGGCCTCCTTGTCGCGCGCCTCCTCCAGCTGCTCCAGGGTGTCGTTCGCACCCTTCACATAGGCGGCGTGGTGCTTGTCGTGGTGGAGCTCGATGATCTGCGGATTGATGACCGGTTCGAGCGCCGCGTAGTCGTACGGGAGTTCCGGAAGCGTGTACGTGGCCATGTGGTCGAACCCTCCAGCTGCTGTCCTGTTGTTATTGCAACCTATATGCAAGAGCAGGCTAACAGCAGGAGGGGGCGGAGGTGATCAGCCCTTCGGACTAGGACTCGTCTCTACGGTCAGCCGATGACGGAGCGATGCGGCGCCGTTGCCGGGGCGGAGCCACATCGAGAGCGTCGGCGAGTTCGGGGATCGTGGGCCTGGCAGCCGGGTCGGGCCGGAGGCAGCCGTCGATGGCCGCGGCGAGATCACGGGGGAGGCGTCGACGGGACCTGACCGGCGGAGCAGGCGCATCGAGCTGCGGATACCAGTCGTCCTGACGGCCCGTGTCGTCGCCGTCGCTCGTCTCGTCCACGCTGCCGTCCACGGTCTCGCCGCAGCCGAACGGCGCGTCGCCGGTGGCGACTTCGTACAACGTGACGCCGATGCCCCACACGTCGGCCGCGGCCGACAGCGGCCCGCCACGCGCCTGCTCGGGAGCCAGGTAAGAGAAGGTGCCGACGCCCGGAGAAGTGATTCCGGGCGGCTGCGCGACGCTGAGATCGAGTACTTTGGCGAGCCCGCGGTCGACCACCACGTTGGACGGCTTGAGGTCCAGGTGCAGCAGGCCGTGACCGTGGAGGTAGTGGATCGCGGAACACAGGTGCACGCCGAGGAGGGCCACGTCGGCGGCGGACGGCCGCCGGGGCAACCGGTCGATGAGGTGCGACAGCGTTTCGCCCGTCAGCGTTTCCAGCACGACGAGCGGCTCGGGCGATTCGAAGATCTCGTAGGCGCGGACCAGGTGCGGATGGGTGAATGTCCGGAGCCAACGCCCCTCTCGCAGCAGCCGGTCGCGCAACTGCTCCTCGTTGCGGTGGTCGGGGCGCAGGACCTTCACGACGCATCGGCAGTACCGTTCCTCGCTCCATGCGTCGTAGAGGTCGAGCCAGCCGGTCCGGGCCAGGTGCGCCAGGACCTCGTACCCCGGCGCGGGTTTCGTTCCGGGTGCGAGGGGCGGAGCAGGTCGAGCTGTGACGCGGCTCATGAGAGGACCTTCCGCGGGGGCGGGGAGCCGGCGAGGACGGGGCCGGTCACTCCGTTCAGCCGGTGAAGCCGGGCGTAGGTTCCGCCGCGCAGGAGCAGGTCTTCGTGCGTGCCGCGCTCGACGACCCGGCCGTGGTCCAGCACCACGGTGGATGTGGCGTCGCGGACTGTGAGCAGATTGTGTGAGATGACGATGGTGGTCCGCCCGGCCATGAGCCGGCGCAGCGGTTCCATGATCCGGCGGCCCGACTGGGCGTCCAGGCCGGTGGTCGGCTCGTCCAGGAGCAGTACGGGTGCGTCCCTGATCATCGCGCGGGCGATCGCGAGGCGCTGGGCCTGCCCGCCGGACAGGGTTCGGCCACGCTGTCCCACCAGGGTGTCGTAGCCCTCGGGGAGCAGCCGGATGAAGTCGTGGGCGTCGGCGGCGCGGGCCGCCGCGATGATGTCCGCCTCCGTGACGTCCGGGCGGCCGTAGGCAATGTTCTCCCGTACGGTGCCGTGGAAGACGAGAGTCTCCTGCAGTACCACCGCGACGTTCTCGCGCAGCTCGGACAGTTGCAGGTCCCTGAGGTCGGTTCCGTCGAGGAGGATTGCCCCCTGATCCGGGTCGTAGAAGCGCAGTTGCAGCTTCCCGACCGTGGATTTGCCTGCGCCGCTCGCGCCGACCAGTGCCAGCGTCGTGCCGGGCGTCACGTGGAACGACACGTCGGAGAGCGCCCACCGGGGCGTACCCGGATAGCGGAAGCAGACACCGCGGAACTCGATGTCGCCCCGGGCGCGCCCGATCCGCCGGGCTTCGGCGGTGTCGACGACCTGGGGGCGCTGGTCGAGCAACTCGATGATCCGCTCGGCGGAGGCGGACGCCGCGTAGAACGTGCCGGCGAGATGGGACAGGTCGCGGATCGGACTGTAGAGGTTGCTCAGCAGCGCGAGGAAGACCAGCAGGCCGCCCAGCGTGAGCTGGCCCTGCGCCAACTTCCAGGTGCCCAAACCCATGACGGCCAGCGCGCCGGTCAGCTCGACGACCTCGACGATCGGGCCGTAGACGGCGCGGATGCGCGCCGAGGCCATCGCCGCGCGGAACTTGCCCGCACTCTCGCGTTCGAACCGGCGCGCCTCCGACTCCTGCCGGTTGTACGCCTGCACCAGCGCGATGTTGCCGAGCGACTCCTCGGTGATCGCGCTGATCGAACCGCTGCGCCGCCGCCGCTCCCGCGACGCGGCCTTGATCAGCCGGGAGAAGCGCCGGGCCGCCCACCAGAAGAGCGGCACGATGACGAGCGCGACGAGGGTCAGATCCCACCGCAGGTAGAACAGCAGACCGAGAAAGACGCCCAGCCGGATCACGTAATAGAGGCCGTCCGCCACCCCGGAGAGGAGGAACGTCTCGACCGCGTCGACATCGCCGGTGATACGCGACAGCACGTCCCCCAGCCGCCGCCGCTCGAAGAACCCGAGCGAGAGGCCCTGGACGTGCCGGAACACCTCCGACCGAAGGGCCAGCAGGAAACGCTCGCTGACCCAGGTGGACGTCACATCGTCGGCGAATCCCAGAATGCCGGAGCAGATGACGAGCCCTGCGTATGCCAGGGCGATCCAGAGGAAGGGACGCAGATCGCGCGGAACGAGAACGTCGTCCACCACGATCTTGAAGAGCCAGATCTCGGCCCCGTCGACGACGGGTCCGACCATGCTGAAGACGAGTATCGGAATGAGCCAGCGCCGGCCGCCGCGTGTATAGGGCCAGAACCGCCGGAACGCCTCACGCGGCGCTACGGGCGGCGCGGCGGCGACGACTGCGTCGGGGTCATCGGCCACCGACAGCAGCCGCCGCAGCACATGAAGCGAGACACGCCTCATAAGACGCGTTCCTCAAGGATTGCCGGCCGAGCGGACCAAGAGCCTGGGCCCGCTCAGCCGTCCTGTGCGATCACCAGCGGTGATCGCGGTGGCCACGGTCACCATGGCCGTCGAAGTCACGACGGTGGCGACGATGGTCCCTTCCGTGGTTGTCGGAGCGCCGCGACGTGTCCCTCATGTCGTGACGGCGTTCCGCGGGGATGAGATGACTGAAGATCGCCATGAGCTTCCCTCCTGAAGAGGCTTCCAGACGGAATACGCTCCGGAGCGCTCATGGGATTGCCCTTTCAGGAAATTACTCACCCGGGTCCGCCTGTTGTTCTCGTCGCACACGTATGCCGGGGCTCTGTGCCAGTCCTTCCACCGCTCCGGGGCTGCCTGGGGCAGGCAATCCGCGCGGACTCGTGTTACGTAAGGAGTATGCGCAGGATTGGCATCTCCCTGGAGCGGGTGCCCGACGAAGCGCTGCTGGCCGGGCTCATGACCGGCGATCCCGAGATCGCCGTGGCTTTTGTCCGGCGGTTCCAGCGTCGCGTCTTCGGCGTGGCCATCGCAGTGGTCGGCGACGTCCAGCTAGCCGAGGACATCGCACAGCAGACCTTCGAGCGAGCCTGCCGGCACGCTCAGGTCTACGACCCGCGCCGGGGATCGGTGCCCACCTGGCTGGCGGCCATCGCACACAACCTCGCGATCGACGCCGTACGCGCCCGCAAGGCCACTCCAGTCGACCCCGCAGACCTGGAGAACATGATGCAGACCGTCGCCGACACACCGGAACGGCACGCGCTGTCCGCCGAAGCCGCGGTGGAACTGCGCCGCGCGGTCGGCACGCTGCCACGGGAGCAGGCGCGAGCTCTGGTGATGGCAGGTATCTACGGGATGACCGCTCAACAGGTCGCCGACTTCGAGGAGATACCGCTCGGTACCGCCAAAACCCGGATACGGACAGCCATGGGCAAGGTCCGGGCGTCCCTCGCGACCAGGCAGGTGGACCATGACTGACAACGGTGGGTTCACCTGTGAGCAGCTCCGGGAGATCGGCGCGGAGCTGGCGCTCGGCGTGCTGCCCGCCAGGGAGCGGGCCGGGGCGATGGACCATCTGGAGGACTGCCCCGCCTGCCGCGAAT
This sequence comes from Streptomyces sp. NPDC048473, assembly GCF_043200155.1. Classification (NCBI taxonomy): domain Bacteria; kingdom Bacillati; phylum Actinomycetota; class Actinomycetes; order Kitasatosporales; family Streptomycetaceae; genus Streptomyces; species Streptomyces sp. NPDC048473. Next base: position 68,685 of record NZ_JBICXE010000037.1, on the reverse strand, counting down.
ACGTCCATGAGCTGGCGGCCACGTCGGACGCGCTGCTGGATCTTGTCCCGGGCAGCGAACCGCCGGTCGGCTTCGAGGACAGGGTGATCGACCGACTCGGACTCTCCTCCGGGCGGCGGCCGCGCCGGCGCATACAGTGGCGGCGGTTCGCCCTCGCTGCGGCGGCGGCGGCAGCAGGCCTGGCCTTCGGCGGCGGCGGTTGGGTGCTCGGCGCGTCCGTTGGCCGTCCGGCCCCGGTCGCGCCCATCGTCTCCCCGGTGCAACCGCACCTGCTCACCGCCCAACTCGCCAACGCCGGCCAGTCGTTCGGGCAGGTCTACCTCTACACCGGGTCCTCGCCATGGTTGTACATGGCGGTGGACGCCGACGGGCACTCCGGCACCGTCCGCTGCCAGTTGCAGCGGGCCGACGGCTCCATCACCAAGGTCGGTTCCTTCACCCTCAATGACGACGGCTACGGCTCCTGGGGCGGGCCCTACCTCGCCGGCACATCGCCGGTCACCGGCGTCCGCCTGCTCAACGCGGACGGCTCCGTGCTCGCAAGTGCCACCTTCAACCAGCTCCACCGCTGAGGAGGGGTCGGGGATCGGTGCGGCGGTCCGCGGCCCCGGACCGGGAACGAGTGCTCATGCGCGGGCGTGCGTACGGGCAACGGCGAGCCGGGCCAGATGGTCCTCGTACGCCTTCGCATAGAACGCCGCCCGCTCCGGGACCGGTTCGACGACCGTCGTCGGGGCCGTCCAGGCAGTCGTGTCCAGCTCCGCGCCGAAGCGCTGTGCCGCCGCGAGCACCGCACCGCGCGCACCGACCTCGCCCTCCACGATCCGGACCGGGCGGCCCAGCACATCGGCGAACAGGCGCATCCACGCGGGGGAGCGGGTGCCGCCGCCGCACAGGGCGAGGGTGCCGGTGAGGCCCGCGGCCTCCAGACAGTGGCGGGCGGCGAAGCCGATGCCCTCGCAGACCGCGCGGATCAGATCCGCCGGAGTGGTCTCCAGGGACACACCGGTGAGTTCGGCCCGCAGACGCGGCTCGACGAACGGGGCGCGTTCGCCGGACGGGGCGAAGTAGGGGAGTACGCGGACACCGTGCGCGCCGGGCGGGGTGGCGGCGAGGAGGGAGTCGACCTCCGTGTGGCGTACGCCGGTGGTGGTCAGGATCCAGTCGAGGGCCGCGGTGCCGACCATCGCGGGCATGGCGCGCAGCCAGTGGCCCGGGCGGTCGGTGGAGATGTGCAGACCTGCCGGCTCACCGTTCAGATCGAGCTGTTCCGTGGCCACCAGTGCGGCCAGACAGGTGCCGACGATCAGCAGACCGTCACCGGGACGGGTGACGCCCGCGCCGAGGGCACAGGCCGGCAGATCGTACGGGCCGTTGGATATCCGTACACCGGAAGGGAGTTCGGCGGTGGCGACCGGGTCGCTGACCGGGGCGAGGAGCGAGGCCCGGTGGCCGAGGCCGAGCGCGGCCACGACATCGGAGGAGTACGCACGGGCCAGCGGGTCCAGGAACGGCATCGACGCATCGGAGACATCCGTGGCCCTGACCCCCGTCAGACGCTGGAACACCATGTCCTTGCAGTACAGGGCGGTCGTCGCCGCGTCGAGCGAGGCCGGGTCGTGACGGTCGAGCCAGGCCAGCACCGGGCCCGGACAGCCCGGGAACATCGCGCTGCCGGTGCGCCGGTAGACGGCCTCGAAAACACCGGACGCCAGCCAGGTGTCGACCAGTTCATGGGCCCGGCCGTCCATCCAGGAGATCGCCGTACGGACCGGGCGGCCCGCCGCGTCGACCAGCCAGACACCGTCGCCCTGACCGGTGAGGCCGGCGAACGCGACCCCGTCCGAGCCCAACGCGGCCAGGACCTCGCAGACCGCCCCGTACACCTCGTCCATGTCCTGCTCCACGAAACCGCCGCGGATCGTGAGCCCCACCGGGCGCGATTGGACGGCCAGCGTGCGGCCCTGCGGGTCGAAGGCCGCGGCCTTCACCATGGATGTGCCGACATCGATGCCGATGTACCTCGTCATGGGTCCGGTTCCCCTCACAGGGCGTGGGCGAGCGGTTCGCCCCGCACATAGCGCGCCACCTCGGCCGCCGCGATCCGGGCCGCCCTCTGCGCGACGGACCGGCTGGCACCCGCCACATGCGGGGTCATCAGCAGATGCGGGGTGCGGAAGAGCCGTGACGTGGGCGGGGGCGGCTCCTGCTCGTACGTGTCGAGCGCCGCGGCCCGCAACTGTCCCGAGTCCAGGGCGTCGCACAGCGCGTCCGTGTCCAGCAGCCCGCCCCGGGCCGCGTTCACGAGGACCGCGCCGCGCGGCAGCAGGGCCAGTTCGCGGGCGCCGATGAGATGCCGGGTCTCCGGGGTGAGCCTGGCATGCAGGGTGAGGACGCGGGAGCGGTCCAGGAGCGCCTCCAGCGAGGTGGCGCGCATGCCGTGGACGTCGCCGCGCACATACGGGTCGTACACCTCGACCTCGGCGCCGAACGCGGAGAGTACCCGGGCCACCCGGCTGCCCACCGCGCCGTAACCGATCAGGCCGACGGGGGTGTCCTCCAGCTCCAGGCCGCAGTTCTCGTACGTGTAGTGGGAGGCGTCCCAGCGGCCGTCCGCGGCGAGGGAGCGGTGCGCCTCGGGAATGCGGCGCAGGGCGCAGAGCATCAGCCCCACGGTGAACTCGGCGGTCGCCGCCGCATTGCGTCCGGGCGCGAAGCACACCCGCACACCCCGGGCCCGCGCCGCGGCCGCGTTCACATTGACCGGGCCGCCCCGGCAGACCACGACCAGCCGCAGATCGGGTGCGGCGGCCAGGACCCGCTCCGTGAACGGGCCCATCTGCGTCACGCATACCTCGACCCCGTCCAGGGCGCGGATCAGTGCGTCCTCGGCATCGCTGGCTTCGTCGACCTCGGCGACCTTGCCGAAGGGCTCCAGGGGCCAGGGGAGGGTGAGTTCGGTGAGATGGGGCTCCGGGCCGAGAGCGTGGTGCAGGGCCTCGGCGATCAGGGAGTTGCGGACGAAATGGTCACCCGCGACCAGAATTCTCGTCGCGGGGCGGACCGTCACGGGGCGGGTCATCGCAGAGCTTCTCCTGTCCGGGCGTCGAAGACATGGATGTGCCGGGGATCGGCGGTGATGCGTACGGTGTCGTCCCGGTCGAGCCGTACTTCCGGACCGGTCGCGACGACCAGCGGCTCCGTCACCCCGGCGAGCAAGAGCGTGGCGATGCCGGATTCCAGCAGGGGTTCATGGGCGGCGACCCGGGCCCGTACACCCGTGTCGTCCAGGCGCAGATCCTCCGGGCGGATGCCGAGCACCACCGCGCGCCCCGCCGCGGGCCGCTGCGGTACGGGGATGCGCACGGAGTCCGAGAGGCGCACCCCGCCCGCCCCGTCGGCCGTCCCCGGCAGCAGATTGATCGCCGGTTCCCCGACGAAGTCGGCGACGAACAGATTCACCGGGGCGTCGTAGATATCCTCGGGGGTGCCGAGCTGCTGGATCTCGCCGTCCCGCATCACCGCGATCCGGTCGGCGAGCGACAGCGCCTCCTCCTGGTCGTGCGTGACGAGGATGGCGGTGTGGCCGCTGTCCCGCTGGATGCGCTTCAACTCGCGCCGGGTGGTGTCCCGTTGGGCGGCATCCAGATGGGAGAGCGGCTCGTCGAGGAGCAGCACGTCGGGGGTGCGGATCAGGGCACGGGCCAGGGCGACCCGCTGCTTCTGGCCGCTGGAGAGTCCGGCGGGGCGGGCGCCCAGGAGGTCGGTGATCCCGATGCGTTCGGCCATGTCGGCGACCCGGCGGCGGATCTCGGCCCGCCCGTACCGGCGCCGGGCGGCAAGGCCGAAGCCGAGATTCTCCGCAACCGTCAGCGGTGGATACAGGGCGTAGTTCTCGAACGCCACCCCGATATTGCGCTGTTGGGCCGGGAGCGGCACCACCGACGAGCCGCCGATGAGGATGTCGCCGCCGCTGACCGTCTCCAGTCCGGCGATCATCCGCAGTGTTGTGGACTTGCCGCAACCGGACGGGCCGAGCAGCCCCAGCAGCTCGCCGGAGCGCAGCTCGATGTCGATGGAGCGGACCGCTTCGACGGCGGCCCGGCCACGTCCGGTGTAGGTCTTGCGCAGTGCGCGCAGGGCCAGTTCAGTCATCCGTCATCGCCGCCTCCCGTTCATCCGTCATCTCCGTCTCCCGCTGCGGATTCCCGGCCGGTGCCGCAGACCTCGTAGGGCACCTTGTGCTCGTCGAGTTCGCGCAGTGCCCGCTCGGACGCGCCGTCGTCGACCAGCAGCAGATCGAAGCGGGAGAGCGGGGCGAGCCGGTGCAGGGCGACCCGGCCCAGCTTGGAGTGGTCGAGCAGCAGCACATTGCGGCTCGCCGAGTCGAGCATCGCCCGCTTCACGGAGACGATGTGCTGCTCCTGGTGGTAGGCGTAACCGCCGGACACGGCGGAGGTGGAGGTGAAGCAGATGTCGACCTGGAGCGATTGCACCGCCTCCACGCACGAGACGCCGAGGAAGGAAGAGTGCAGCGGGTCGAAGTCGCCGCCGAGGCCCATCAGATGGATGCCGCGCTCCTGCGACAACAGGTTGATCGCTTCGAGGAAGTTGGTGACGACGGTCAGCGGGGTGATGGAGCGCAGCCTGCGCGCGACCTCCAGCGTGGACGTCGAATCGTCGAGCATCACCGCCATGCCCGGTTCGATGAGCTGCAGAGCCCGTTCGGCGATGGCGGCCTTCTCGGTGCGCATCGTCTTCAGCCGGTAGGAGACGTTCGACTCGAAGACACCGGACGGCTGGGCGGTGACACCGCCGCGGAACTTGCGGACGATGCCCTGCCGTTCCAGCTCGTCCAGATCCCGGTGGATGGTCATCAGGCTGACGTCGAAACGCTCCGCCAGTTCGGCGGCGCTCACCTCGCCCTGCGCGAGGACGTACTCGGCTATGGATGCCTGGCGCGGGGCGGGGCCCCGCTGCGGAACGTTGCTCACGTGCTGATCCTTCGTCCTGGACGTGCCGGCCGGTCGGCCTCGAACAGCAGCAGACTCTCAGGCGGTACGGAGAGCCGGGCCGGATGGTCGGGGCTCAGGCCGGCCGCGTCGGCGCGCGGGACGACGAGGGACAGCTGCTGTCCGCCGATTCTGACGGTGACTTCGGTGGCCCGGCCCAGCAGTTCGGTGACGTGAACGGTGCCGGTCAGCTCCAGGCCGGGGCTCTTGCCGGTGCCGGTCGGCTCCGCATCTGAGCCCTTGCCGGTGCCGGTCGGCTCCATGCCTGAGCCCTTGCCGGTGCCGGTCGGCTCCATGCCTGAGCCCTTGCCGGTGCCGGTCGGCTCCGTGCCTGAGCCCGTGCCGGGCCCCCGCAGCCCGATATCCCTCGGCCGTACGCCCAGTTGGACCGCCGTGCCCGGCGGCGCGGGCACCGTCAGCGGCAGCTCGTACGCCCCGTCCGGCGACCGGAAGTGTCCCTCGGCCGTCACCGTCCCCGGCAGCAGATTGATCCGGGGTCTGCCGAAGGACCGGGCGACGAACGTGTCGTACGGCCGGTGCCACAGCTCCTCGCGGGTTCCGGTCTGCACCATGCGGCCGTCCCTGATCACCCCGATCCGGTCCCCGAGCGCCAGCGCCTCCACCGAGTCGTGGGTGACGTACAGCGTGGTCGTGCGCCGGACGGAGCCGATCGCCTTCAGTTCCGCGCGCATCGCCTGCCGCAGCTTCGCGTCGAGGTGCGACAGCGGTTCGTCGAGCAGGAACGCCCGGGCCGGCCGCACCAGCACCCGGCCGAGCGCCACGCGCTGGCGCTGACCGTTGGAGAGCCGGCCCACCGGGCGGTCCAACAGGGCGCCGATGCCGAGGAGTTCGGCCACCTCCCCGATCCGCTCGCGCGCCTCGTGCGCGGGGAGGCGGTGGCGCGGCGAGCGGAGCGGGGAGGCGAGATTGTCGTACGCGGTGCGGTGCGGGTAGAGGGCGTACGACTCGAAGCACATGGCCACGCCCCGGTCGTACGGCTCCACGCCCGCCATGTCCACCCCGCCCAGCTCGACCGTCCCGGCGTTCGGCTCCTCCAGGCCCGCGATCGTCTTGAGCGTGGTCGTCTTCCCGGCGCCGGACGGGCCGAGCAGACAGAAGAACTCGCCCTCGGCCACCTCCAGGTCCAGGCCGTCGAGCGCGGTGTTCTTCCCGTACCGCTTCCTGACACCGCGCAGCGTGATCGCTGCCGGGCCGGTCACGACTTCACCGCCCCGAACGACAGGCCGCGCACCAGGTAGCGCTGGATGGTGAGCGCCAGCAGCAGCGGCGGGATCACCGAGACCAGGGCCGCCGCGGCCGTCAGGTTGTACCTGGGCCGGTCGCCGCCGAGGAAGGACAGCGCGCCGACCGTCACCGTCTGCGCGTTCGACGAGGTGAGGATCAGCGGGAAGACGAAGTTGTTCCACGCGAAGATGAACGCCAGCAGCGAGACGGCCGCGATCCCCGGCTTCACCAGCGGCAGCGCGACCTTGAAGAACGCCTGCTTGCGGGTGTAGCCGTCCAGCAGCGCCGCCTGCTCCAGCTCGGGGGAGAGGTCGGAGAAGTACGACCGCATGATCCAGACGATCAGCGGAAGGGTCACCAGTTGCAGCACCCACACCATGCCGACATACGTATCGAAGAGTCCGAGCTTCTGGTAGAGCACGAACAGCGGGATGATGACGGTGAGTTCGGGTGCGAACCGGAACGAGAGCAGGGTGAACATCAGGTTCTCCGAGCCGCGGAACCGCCACCGCGCGGCGGCGTACGCGGCCGGCAGCCCGATCACCAGCGACAGCGCGACCGCGCCCAGCGACACGACCAGGCTGTTCACGAAGAACCGCACGAACGGCACACCCTGGTCGTCCCCGGCGCCGAGGACGGTGCGATAGGAGTCGAAGGTCGGGGTGAACGAGAAGTACGTACTGAACAGCTCGTTCGTCGGCTTCAGCGACAGGATGACCATCCAGGCGACCGGGAACAGCGCGAAGAGGAAGTAGAGGATCAGCGCCAGGTCGGCGGCGACGGCGAGCGCCTTGCGCTTCATCCCGGCCGTCCCGGCACCCCCGGTCATCCCGGCACCTCCGCCGCCCGGTTCTGGATCCGCCCCAGATAGCGCACCAGCACCATCGTGACCAGGTACACCACGGCCCACAGCACCACCATGTAGCTGATCCCGAACGAGTAGCGCTGGAAGCGGATCGCCTCCAGATAGGCCCGGATCTGGAGCACCATCGTCGAGTCGCCGGGGCCGCCCTCGGTCAGCGCGTAGATGATGTCGAAGACCTTCAGCGAGTCCATGAACCGGAAGATCACGGCCACCAGGACGTACGGCCACAGCATCGGCAGCGTGAGGCGCCGGAAGGTGAACCACCAGCTCGCCCCGTCGACCGCCGCCGCCTCGAACGGCGAGGCGGGCAGCGAGCGCAGACCGGCCAGCGCAAGGATCGCGACGAACGGGGTGTAGACCCACACATCCACGGCGATCGACGACAGCAGGGCGCCCGTCGGGGTGTCCGTCCACTGCACACCGCCGAGGCCGAACGGTTGCAGGAGATGGTTGATGACGCCGACCGACGGCTGGAGCATCAGCTTCCACATGATCGCGGCGATCACCGGCGCGATCATCAGCGGCAGGATCAGGATCTTCTCCAGCACCCGCCCGACGAAGCTCGCCCGGTGCAGCAGCAGGGCCACGGCCACCCCGAGCACCGTCTCGACGGCCGCCGCGCCGACCGCGTAGAGCACTGTGACCCGCGCCGAGTCCCAGAACGAGGACTGGGTGAGGATCCGCCGGTAGTTCTCGATGCCGACCGGATCCGGCCGAGGTTTGCTCGCCGCGAAGTCGAACACCGTGTAGTAGAGGCCGAGTCCGAACGGGTAGAGGATGCCGCCGGTCAGCAGCAGCGCGGGCACGATCAGCAGATACGGCCGCAGCGAGCGGCGCCACGCCGGTACCGCCCGCGCCGCCCGCTTCCCGGCCCCTGTGCTTCCGGCCCCCGTGCCGGAGGCCGCCCCGTGGTCGGTCTCCAGCGTGGGGGCCACGCGTCCGGACATCGGTCAGCCGACCTTCGACGCCAGGTCGCCCGCCAGCCCGTTCAGTACGGACGAGGCGTTCTTCCCGCCGTAGATCTCCTGGAGCGCGGCGGCCCAGCTGGTCGTCGCGTCGAAGAACTGCTCCTGCGGGGTGAACTGGATCTTCGTCTGGTCGACGACCGTCTCGAACGTCTCGATGAAGCCGGGAATGGCCCGCATCTTGTCCTTGTACGCGGGGTCCTGGCTGACCGACTTCCGTACCGGATCGATGTGGTTGTACTCGATCGCACCCTTGCGCAGATGCTCCTTGCCGGTCGCCCACTGGAGGAACAGCCAGGCCGCGGACTTGTTGCGGCTCTTGGCGTTCATGCCGAGCGACCAGATCCACATGTTCGTGGCGAGCGAGCCGTCGGGGCCCTTCGGCCCCGGGTGGAAGGCGATCTTGCCGGAGGCCGGGGAGGCGCCCTTCACCGCCTGGAAGTAGGCGGCGGTGTCCGCGTCGAAGAGCATCCCCGCCTTCTTCGCGCCGAGGTCGCTGGAGCACTGGTACCAGGTGTACGAGGTCCAGGAAGGCGGCCCGCCCTTCTTGACCATCTCCGCCCAGTCCCGGGTGAACGCGATCGCCTCAGGGGAGTTCATCGCGGGCTTCAGCTTGCCGCCCTCGACGGTGAAGTCCTTCAGCCCGCCCCGCGCGAACATCGTCATGAAGCCCGGATGGATCGTCGCCCAGCTGCGCGAGCCGCGCACCGCGACCCCGTACATCCCGTCGAAGCCCGCGCCCGGCGCCCGGCGGGTGATGGCCCCGGCCATCTCGCGCAGCTCGTCGAAGGTCTCGGCGGGCTTCAGGCCGAGCTTCTTGAACACCTCGGTGTTGTACGCGACGACATTGGTCTCCCAGCCCCACGGCAGCGCGTACTGCCCGCCCTGCCCGAGCGGGGCGCCCGCCTTCAGCGACCACTGGTCGGATGCAAGCAGGTTGGGGAAGAAGTCCGCCTGGTCCCATTCGGCCCCGGTCGCCGAGGAGTTGCGCATCCACGGGCCGAGATCCTCCAGCCAGCCCGGCGGGCCGTACTGCCACACCATGTACGCGCCGAGCATGAACACGTCGTAGGAGGCGCGTCCGCTGGAGAGGTCGACGGTGAGCTTGTCGAAGTAGTTGTCCTCGGGAAAGACGTCGTACTCGACCTTGATGCCGGTCTTCTCGGTGAACGCCTTCAGATCGGCGATCAGGGCATCGGTGTACGGATGCTTGTTGAGCAGCGCCTTGACCGTCCTGCCCTCGGCCCGCTTCCAGTCGAAGGAGCCGGTGACATCGTCGGCCGCGGAGCCGTCGCCCTTGCCGGTGCCGTCGCCGAAGCCCGCGCCGCAGGCGGTGAGCAGCGGGGCGGCGGACGCGGCCGCCGCCGCTCCGATGGCGAGGAACCGTCGCCGGTCGTGCGCGTGCATGTCCATCCGTGACCTCCACGGTCCGGCCGGAGATGGGTGGGTGGGGGGCCCATTCACACGTTGAGTCGACTGGATAACAGAGCTTGGAACAACGGAAGTTGGCCGTCAATCCCTCGCGCAACGGAAATTCTCGGTGCAGAGTGAGAAGTTCACAGAGAGGGCCGATATGTGGATGGGCATCGATCTCGGCACGCAGAGCGTCCGTGCGGTGGTGGCAGGAGACCGCGGCGAGATCCTCGGCAGCGGCTCCGCCCCGCTCGCGGGCAGACGCGACGGTGTACGGCATGAGCAGCGGCCCCTCGACTGGTGGACGGCCGTGTGCGCGGCCAGCCGTCAGGCACTGCGCGACTGCCCCGCCCCGCGTGCGCTCGCCGTCTGTGCCACCTCCGGCACCGTTCTGCTCGGCGACCGGGATGGACGGCCGCTGACCCCGGGGGTGATGTACGACGACGGGCGCGCCGTGGCCGAGGCGGCGAGGGCCCGGACCCCGCCGAGCTGGGCGCTGCCCAAGGTGATGTGGCTGCTGCGGGAGTACGGGGGAGGGGCGGGCGGCACCGTACGGGTCATGCATCAGGCCGATCTGGTCCTGGCGCGGCTCGCCGGAACCCCGCTGCCCACCGACTCCAGCCACGCCCTGAAGACCGGCTACGACCTGGAACGGGACGCCTGGCCGCACCGGAGGTTCAACAGGCTGGGCCTGCCCGACGGGCTGTTCCCGGACGTGGTGCGGCCGGGAACGCGGATCGGCGAGGTGGGGCGGGTGGCGGCGGAGGAGACCGGGATACCGGCGGGCACGCCGCTGGTGGCCGGGATGACGGACGGGTGCGCGGCGCAGATCGCCTCCGGCGCGCTCACCGTCGGCTCCTGGAATTCGGTGCTCGGTACGACGCTGGTGCTGAAGGGGGTCACCTCGTCGCCGGTCGTGGACCGGTCCGGGGTGGTCTACAGCCACCGTGCTCCGGACGGGAGCTGGCTGCCGGGTGGGGCCTCGGGGGTCGGCGGCGGGGCACTGGCCACCGCCTTCCCGGACGCGGACCCGGCCCGCATGGACGCACTGGCCCGTGAGCACGAGCCGGCGCGTGTGGTGGCGTATCCGCTGGTGGCCACGGGCGAACGCTTTCCCTTCGTCGCGCCGGAGGCCACCGGGTTCCTGCTCGGCGAGCCCGCCACCGACGCCGAGCACTGGGCGGCCCTGCTGACCGGAGTGGGCCTGGTCGAACGGCTCTGCCTCGACTACCTCGACCTGCTCGGCGCCCAGGTATACAGCAGGCTCACCCTCACCGGCGGCGCGGTCCGCAGCGGCTACTGGAGCCGGCTGCGCGCCGACATCCTGGGCCGGCCCGTGTACATCCCGCAGTACAGCGAACCCGCCCTCGGCATGGCGATCCTCGCCGCGTACGGGGCGGGGGCCGGGACCAGCCTGATCGGGACAGCGGGTGCGATGGTGCGGTTGCGGCACGTGCTGCACCCGCACCCGGTGCGTACGGCGTGGTACACCGAGCCGTACCTCACGCTGGTGGACGAACTGGAGCGACGCGGCTGGCTCCCCGGCCCGGTCGCCGCCCACGCCCGCACCCGAACGGAGAAACCATGACCGCCCGTCCGAGCGCCACCCTGCTGCTCGCCCGCCACGGTCAGACCGTCTGGCACGCGGAGAACCGCTACGCCGGGGTCAGCGACATCGCCCTCACCGACGAAGGACGCCGCCAGGCCGAGCGGCTGGGCGAGTGGGCGCTCCGGCACCCGGTCGACGCGATCTGGACGTCGACGGTCACGCGCGCGATCGAGACCGCACAGCCCGCGTGCGAGGCGCTCGGTCTCGTCCCCCGGCGCGAACACGACCTGCGCGAATGCGACTTCGGCGAGGTGGAGGGGCGCACTTTGGCGGAGTTCGCTGCCGAGCACCCGGAGCGGGCCCGGAAGTACCGCGCCGACCCGGTGACCCACCCCTTCCCCGGGGCTGAGGACCCCCGGTCGGCGGCGGCCCGGGGAACGGCGGCGCTGCGCCGGATCGCGGACGGGCACCCGGGGCAGCGGGTCCTCGTCGTCGCACACAACACCCTGCTGCGGCTCGTGCTGTGCGAACTGCTGTCGATTCCGCTGGGCGCCTACCGCAGGGTCTTCCCGCGGCTGCGGAACGTGGCGGTGAGCGAGGTGCGGATCGGGGAGGAGGGCGGTGCGCTGCTCTCCCTCAATGTGCCCTGCGCACCGGACGTCCTCGACGGCCCCCGCGTACCGGGCGTCAGCCGTTGACGGCCGCGGACCGCCGCTGCCGTACGACACCGATGGCCGCCAGTACGACGGTCAGGGCGCCGGACGCCACCAGCTGGTCACGGGTGTCGGGCTGGCGCAGCATCAGGAAGAAGATGCCGAGCATCGCCAGGAGCGCCACCACCGTCAGGACCGGAAAGAGCCACATCCGTACGACGAGCTTCTCCGGGGCCTCGCGCTCCAGCCGGTCGCGCAGGATCAGCTGGGAGACGGCGATGAAGATCCAGACGACCAGGATCACCGCGCCGATCATGTTGAGCAGCCACGGGAAGACGTCGTCGGGGCGCCAGTAGCTGAGCAGCACGCACAGGAAACCGAACACGGACGAGACCAGGACGGCGGTGCGCGGCACACCCGAGGAGATCCTGCCGAGCCGCTTCGGGCCCTGGCCTCGGGCGACCAGCGAACAGGCCATGCGCGAGGCGCCGTAGATGTTGGCGTTCATCGCGGAGAGCAGGGCGACCAGGATGACCACGTTCATGATCTCCGCGGCGCGGCCGATGCCGAGGTGGGCCAGGGCCGCGTAGAACGGGCCGACCTCCACGACCTTCGGGTCGTCCCACGGGACCAGCGTGACGACGACCGCCATCGAGCCGACGTAGAAGAGCGCGATCCGCCACATCGCCGTCCGCACGGCCTTCGCGACACCCTGCACCGGGTTCTCGGACTCGGCCGCGGCGATGGTGACGGTCTCCAGACCGCCGTACGCGAAGACGGAGGCGAGCAGTCCGATCACCAGGCCCTCGGAGCCGTTCGGCATGAAGCCGCCCTCGCCCTTGAGGTTGGCGGTGCCGGGGGCGTCCGTACCGGGCAGCACACCGAGGATCGCCAGCACACCCAGCACCAGGAAGAGCGTGATCGCCACGACCTTGAGGGCGGCGAACCAGAACTCGAACTCGCCGAACTTCTTCACCGAGGCGAGGTTCGCGCCCAGGAAGACCACCATGAACAGCGCGACCCAGGCCCACTCCGGCGTACCGGGCAGCCAGCCGGTGACGATCTTTGCGGCACCGATGCCCTCCAGGCCGACGGCGACACAGAGCAGCACCCAGAACGCCCAGCCCACGGTGAACCCCGCCCACGGCCCTATCGCCCGCTCCGCATGGACGGAGAAGGAACCGGAGGCCGGGTTCGCGGCCGACATCTCGCCGAGCATCCGCATCACGAGCATGACCAGCAGCCCGGAGACGGCGTACGCGATGATGATCGACGGGCCGGCGGCGGCGATACCCGCGCCCGAGCCGACGAAGAGCCCGGCGCCGATGACACCGCCGAGGGCGATCATCGAAAGATGGCGCTGCTTGAGCCCGTGGGTGAGCGCCGAATCGGCCTTGGTGTCGGAGACGGCGACCGGGGAACCGGTGGGGGGAGACGCGGAATTCCGAGACATGGACAAGCTCTGTTCGGTAGGTGAGACGTGGGGGACGTGCGCGCACAGTCTGGGCGCGCACCTCGTTCACAGGGAACCGCTGTCCGCTATACGGGCACGATGCTCACACAAGGTGCACACCCGGGCACGGGGCGACGGTCGGTGCGGCCGCCGGCCGACCCTGGGCGGTTCCTGGACGATTTTGGCAGGAACCTACAGTCTCTCCTGATGGCCTCTCCCGGCAAAATATGAGCCGATCCGCCCCTGCCTCAGTGACGAGCATCACGCCATTACGCGATTGTGCAAGTCCCTTTGTGTGAACCCCACCAATGCCTCAACCACCGCTTTGTGGGCCACTGATGGTGATCGAGCGTTAACCCGTGGGCTAACGTCAGCCTCAGTCTGTCCCCACCTGCCCTCACCCCGCGGAGTCCCGATGAGCACTGCTGCCGCCGCCCCTGCCCGTACCGGAGCGGTCCTCGCCGACCTGCTGCCCGCCGCCAGGCACCGTTACGCCGTCGACACGGCCCTGGTCCTCGGTGGCGCCGCGCTCACCGGCATCGCCGCCCAGATCGCCGTTCCGGTCCCCGGCTCCCCGGTCCCGGTCACCGGCCAGACGTTCGCCGCGCTTCTCGTCGGCACCGCGCTCGGCGCCCGCCGCGGCTTCCTCTCCCTCGCCGTGTACGCGCTCGTCGGCATGGCCGGTATGCCGTGGTTCGCGGGTGGCAGCTCCGGCGCGGGCGGCGCCTCGTTCGGCTATGTCCTCGGCATGCTGCTCGCCGCCACCGTGGTCGGCGGCCTCGCCCGCCGCGGCGGCGACCGCTCCGTGCTGCGCACCGCGGGCACGATGGTGCTCGGCTCCGCGGTCATCTACGCGGTCGGCGTTCCGTACCTGGCGCTGTCCACCGGCATGTCGGCGAGCGCCGCGATCGCGGCCGGCCTGGTGCCGTTCCTGCTCGGCGACGCGCTGAAGGCGGCGCTGGCGATGGGCGCGCTGCCCGCTTCCTGGAAGCTCATCGGCCGTCGCGGCTGATGCCGTAGCTCCCTCCGAAGAGGCTCGCCGGGTCGTGACGCGACACCAGACCGGCGAGCCTCTTTTTCGTCCGCGCATCGTGGAAGCCGTCGGTGCGGTCCCCGCCGCCGAAGGAAAAGTTCAGCGAACGGCCCAGGGCGAGCGGGGCGAGCACCTCGGCCACCTCCGCGTACAGGGCCCGTACCGACGCCACGTCCGTACCGTCGAGCGGCGACAGCAGCCGCAGCAGGAATCCGGCCTCGCGGTACGGCACCGCGTTGTCGACGGCGGGCCGCAGGGCCAGCGCGCCGCCCAGGTGGTTGAGCTGGACCACCGTCATCATCGGCGCCTTCGGCCCGGTCAGCTCCAGCGTGCGCACGGCACGTTCCGCGTCCAGATCGCCGAGCACCACACTGTCGCCGTAGTAGGCGTGCGGGAACGGCGGGTCGTTGTGAATGGTGTGGCTGTCGGTGTACGGCATCTCCCGCAGCGAGTCCGCGAGCGCCGGCCCGATCGCCCGCAGCGGCGCGACCATCCGCTCGCCCTCCGCCGTGCTGCCGGTGTACGCGACCCGCACCGAGATCACATACCGGCCGCGCATCGGCTCCGGCATCTGCGGGAGGTCGGGGAACCGCAGGGCGGACAGCGAGGACGTCAGCGCGTCAGGGACGGTCCGGGTCCACTCCAGATAGCGCCGGATGACCGCGTCGGCCATGCCCCCGTCCCCGTCGAAGGCGATGGAGCCGCCGTACAGCCGCCCGGCCTCGACCAGCCCGATCTCCATTCCGGTCACGACACCGAGCCGGTGTCCGCCGCCGCGCAGCGCCCAGAAGAGATCGGGCTCGCTGTCCTGGGAGACGTGGCGCGGTACGCCGTCGGCGGTCACCACGTCGAGCGCGCGCACGTGGTCGGCGGCGTACCCGAATTCCCTGGCCAGTACGCCCAGACCGCCGCCGAGGGTGTAGGAGACGGCGCCGACCCCCGGGGAGGAGCCGTTCAGCGGGGCGAGGCCGTGCGGTGCGGCGGCCTCGATGACCTGGCCCCAGGTGACGCCCGCGCCGATCCGGGCGGTGCGGAGCACCGGGTCGACCTCGACGGAGTCCATCCGGCGGGTGCTGATCAGCACCCCGCCCTCGACGGCCCCGGGCAGTCCGTGGCCGGTGGCATGGACGCGGACCGGGAGGCCACGCCCGGCGGCGTCGGCCACGGCGGTCCGTACGTCATCGGCGTGGGCGGCCTCGACGACGAGGTCGGGACGGACGGCGAAACCGGTCTGGAAACCGGCCGGGACATCGGCCGGGACGTTGGCCGGGACATCGGCCGGGACCTGGGCAGGGGCAAAAGACATGAGAAGGCTCTCCGATCGCTCGCTCGGTGGCGTTGCGAGGGAGAGCCTTCTCGTTAAACCTGACATCGGCCGTCAGGTATTGCTGGGCGTTTCCACAGCAGTGCGGTTCTTGCGGTTCCGGACCTCACGGACCAGCGAGATCGCCACCACCACGGCCGCGACGAGGAGCGAGAGCAGCACCTGCTCGCGTCCGCTGTCGTCGGTCAGCATGTAGACGAGGACGAACGAGATCGCCGCGATGGTCGCCCAGGTGAGGTACGGGAAGAGCCACATCCGTACGACCAGCTTCTCCGGCGACTCGCGCAGGATGATGCCCCGCATCCGCAGCTGGGTGAAGCAGATGACCAGCCAGACGAACAGGGCGACCGCGCCGGAGGAGTTCAGCAGGAACTGGAAGACGGTGTCGGGCCACTGGTAGTTGAAGAACACGGCGACGAAGCCGAAGACGACGGAGGACAGGATGGCCGCCTGCGGCACGCCCCGCTTGTTCGTCCGGGCGAACGCCTTCGGCGCGTCGCCGCGGCCGCCGAGCGAGAAGGCCATCCGCGAGGCGGTGTAGAGGCCGGAGTTGAGGCAGGACAGCACGGCCGTCAGCACGATGACGTCCATCACCTGACCGGCGTGCGGAATGCCGATGGAGTTGAGCGCGGCCACATAGCTGCCCTCCTCCAGGATCGAGGCGTCGTTCCACGGCAGCAGGGTGAGCACGATGAAGATCGAGCCCAGGTAGAAGACGGCGATCCGCCAGATCACGCTGTTGGTGGCCTTCTGGACGGCGCGCTGCGGGTTCTCGGACTCGCCGGCCGCCAGCGTGACGATCTCGCTGCCCATGAAGGAGAAGACGACCATCAGCACACCGGTGAGGATGGCGCCGGGCCCCTTGGGGAAGAACCCGCCGGAGTCGGTGAGATGGGCGAGCCCGGAGCCGGGGTTGTCCGAGCCGGGCAGCAGTCCGAAGACGGCGAGCAGTCCGACGACCACGAACGCACCGATCGCCACGACCTTGATCCCGGCGAACCAGAACTCGAACTCGCCGTACGACCCGACCGAGACCAGGTTCGTCGCGGTCAGCACGACCATCACGATCAGCGCCCACGCCCACTGCGGGACGCCCGGCACCCAGCCCTCCAGGATCTTGGCACCCGCCGTGGCTTCGACGGCAAGCACCACGACCCAGAAGAACCAGTACAGCCAGCCGATCGAGAAGCCGGCCCAGCGGCCCAGCGCCTGGTCGGCGTAGGCGGAGAAGGAGCCCGAGCTGGGACGGGCCGCGGCCATCTCGCCGAGCATCCGCATCACGAAGACGACCATCAGGCCGACGAGGGCGTACGACAGGAGGATGGCCGGTCCCGCGGCGGCGATACCTGCGCCGGAGCCCACGAAGAGGCCCGCGCCGATCACGCCACCGATGGCGATCATCGAGAGGTGGCGGTTCTTGAGACCTGCCTGGAGACCGTCGGAGGAGCCCGGTGCGTCCGGCCCGTTCGACCGGTCCGGCTTGCCGGGCTCGTGGCCCGGTCCGGCCAGAGTCGTCTGCGACGTCATGGATCGAATCCTTACGTTTTCGGATCGCGCGGTGCGTGCCCGGTCACCGCAGGGTGGTGCGACAACCGGCGATGCATTGAAGCTCGCCGAACCGCAGAAGCGGAAGTCCCTCTTCCGAATCGTTGACCGGATCGTTGTCCGAGTGGCGTTGCACACACAGAGCCCGCACATGGAGCCCACACGGAGGTCCCGCCGCCGGTCCGGCGAGTCCGGGCGGACCCGGTCGGAGGGTCCCGACCCCGATGGCGCTTACCCGGCGATGCTCGTGCCACACTCGGAACATGCGCGTGTACCTCGGCTCGGACCATGCCGGCTATGAACTCAAGAACCACCTCGTCGAGTGGCTCACGGCCCAGGGCCACGAGGCCGTCGACTGTGGCCCCCACATCTACGACGCCCAGGACGACTACCCGCCGTTCTGCCTGCGCGCCGCCGAGAAGACGGCCGCGGACCCGGACAGCCTCGGCATCGTGATCGGCGGCTCCGGCAACGGTGAGCAGATCGCCGCCAACAAGGTCAAGGGCGTGCGCGCCGCACTCGCCTGGAGCGAGCAGACCGCCGCGCTGGGCCGCGAGCACAACGACGCCAATGTGGTCGCCATCGGCGGCCGGATGCACTCGGTGGAGGAGTCCACCAAGTTCGTCGAGATCTTCCTCGCCACCCCGTACTCGGGCGAGGAGCGTCACACCCGCCGCATCGAGATGCTGACGGCGTATGAGACGACCGGCGAGCTCCCCCCGATCCCGGCCCACCACCCGCAGCAGGGCTGACCGGCCTCCGCCCCTGTGCCGCCGGTGCTCCCGGCGGCACAGTCACTTCCCCGCGTCACCGCGTCACGTCCCCACGTCACCGAGGAGAGTCGCCGTCGTGCCCGAGGGACACACGATCCACCGCCTCGCGGCGGACCACCGGGACAGGTTCGCCGGGCGGCCGGTGCGGGTGAGCAGCCCGCAGGGCAAGTTCTCCGACAGCGCCGCGCTGCTCGACGGCCGGACGTTCACCGGCGTCGACGCCCACGGCAAGCACCTCTTCCTCGGTTTCGAGGGCGCCGGCTGGGTCCACATCCACCTGGGTCTCTTCGGCAAGCTCGGCTTCGGTACGACCCCGGCCCCGCCGCCCACCGACACGGTCCGGCTGCGCCTGGTGAACGACGACCACCATGCGGATCTGCGCGGCCCCACCACGTGTGCGCTGATCACCGACCCCGAGAAGCGCGCGATACACGACCGCCTCGGCCCGGACCCGCTGCGGCCCGACGAGGACGGCGAGCGGGCGTGGCGGCGGATCTCCCGTAGTCGTATCACCGTCGCGGCCCTGCTGATGGACCAGAAGGTCATCGCGGGGGTCGGCAACGTGTACCGCGCGGAGGTGCTGTTCCGGCACGGGATCGACCCGTACCGCCTGGGCAAGGACCTCACGCGTGCGGAGTGGGACGCGATCTGGGCCGACCTGGTGGTGCTGATGCGCGAGGGCGTACGGAACAACCGGATCGACACGGTCCGCCCCGAGCACATGCCGGAGGCGATGGGGCGTCCGCCGCGGGTCGACGACCACGGCGGCGAGGTGTACGTGTACCGCAGGGCCCGGCAGGCCTGCCACATCTGTGGCGGCGAGATCCGCACCGCCGATCTCGCCGCCCGCAACCTCTTCTGGTGCCCGGTCTGCCAGCGCGCCTAGCGCGGCAAAACCCAGCCCGTCCGGCGATCGAGGACAAAGCGGCCGGGCGGGAGGCCCGAGTCAAGCTTTCCGCCCCAGACGCGCAGGCTCGCCGCCGCGCCCGGCGAAACCCAGCCCGTCCGGCGATCGAGGACAAAGCGGCCGCCGGACGACCACGGCGCCCCTAGAACCCCCTGGGCAACCACGGCGCCGCGTCCGACGAGAACGCCAGCGACGCCTCCGCCAGCGCGCCCGCCCGCAGCTCCCGTACCCGCCCGGCCAGGGCCAACGCGCTCAGCGACTCCCCGCCCAGATAAGCCGAGCCCAACTCCCGTACCGAAAGTGCGAGATCGGCCGCATCATCGGTCCGCCGGCACGACGCAACCCCCTTCGCGTCGCCCGTGAGCCGCCAACGCCCCGCATTCCAGGGGCAGAACGCGTCCTCGACCTCGAACACCACATCCACCGGCGCCCGGTACGCCCGCGCCTCCAGCGCCGCCCCCAGCTCCACCAGCCGCACATGGAGCGAATCCCGGACCCGGATGTTGCATCGCCGCACGTCCGACACCAGGTGCAGCACCGCATCGTCGACCGGCCGGTTCCGCGCCTCGACCGTCGACGTCAGGTCGATCTCGAAGACGAACCGCCACAGCGCCGCGTACGCCGCCGGGTCCAGTGCCGCGAGATCGTTCACCGCGACCGTGCCCTTGGGCCCGGCCGGCTCCCAGTCCGGCTTGATGCGATACGTCACATAGCCGACGATCTGCCCGTCGCGCTCCGCCAGCACGCACTGCTGCGCCGAACTGCCCTGCCGGGAACTCACCGGGTCGACCATCGGCTTCCGCTCCCAGCCGGGCCCATGGGCCGGCGTGCCGGGACGGCCGGCCACCAACTGCTCGTACACGCCCTCGCACGCGGCCATCGCCTCGTCCGGCTTCGCGTGACGCAGGCGCACCTCGTCCGTGCCCTGGGGCACCGTCAGCCGCACCCGGTCCGTGTCGATCGTCAGGGACATCTGCCGCGAGGCAGCGCCGTAGCCGAACCGGCCGTAGATCACCGGTTCGGACGCCGTCAGGACGGCGATCGGCTCACCCAGCGCCCGGACGTCGTCGAGTTGCCGACGCATCATCGAGGTCAGCAGCCCGCGCCTGCGGTGGGTGGACGCGACACTCACCATCGTGACCCCGGCGGCAGGCACCAGCGCCCCACCCGGCACGGCGACCCGGAAGCTGAACGCCCCGGCCGTGGCGACGACATCGGTGCCGTCCCAGATTCCGATCGACCGCTCGTGCTCGGTCAACTGCTCGTCCAGCTCGCGCTGCTCGGGGGCCTCTGCGACACCGCCGAATGCGAGCTCCAGACATTCGAACCATTCGTTCCATTCGGACGGTCGCAACACGCGCAGCTCAGTAGTCATGGGCCATCCCTATCAGGGGTGCGGCGGCCGGTCGACCCGATTTCGAACACATTGTCATGGGGTCCCCCTGCACCGGAGGCGGCCGGGTGGATAAGGTCCCCGCAATGGCCCGTCGCACAGGAGCAGACTCGTACCCGGCCCGATTGCGGAAATCGGCGCACCGGGCACGCATCGCGCTGCGCAAGTCCGGTGTCGACTACTTCCGCGGCGACGGATCGGACTGGATCGCGCTGGCCGGTCTGCTGCTCACCATTCCGGCCATCACCTGCGCCACCCTGCTCAACCCGGTGTGGTGCTCACCGGCCGCGCTCGTCCTGCCGATCGTCGCGGGCGGTCTGCTGCTGCGGCCCGCGAGCCTGCTGGGTCTGTACGCGACCGCCGCAACGGCCCTGATCGTGGAGTCGCTCGGACTGGGCCCGTACGAGGACGGCCCGGCCCGGGTGACACCCGGCATCGTCCTGGTGGTCGCGGCCTGCGGCTTCTTCGGTCTGGTCCTCGCTCAGTTCCGGGCCAGGGTCGGTGTGCCGTGGCGACGCGGCGGCACCATGCTCTTCGACCTGCGCGAACGCATCAGGGTGCAGAGCGCCCTGCCCCGGCTGCCGCAGGGCTGGCACCGCGAGATGGCGCTGCGCCCGGCGGGCGGACAGTCCTTCTCCGGTGACTTCGTCGTCGCCGCCCGTACCAACGGCGGACGGACCCTGGAGGCCGTACTCACCGATGTCTCCGGCAAGGGCATGGACGCGGGCTCCCGCGCCCTGCTGCTGTCCGGCGCCTTCGGTGGCCTCCTCGGCTCGCTGCCCCCGCACGGTTTCCTGCCGGCGGCCAACGGCTATCTGCTGCGCCAGGACTGGGACGAGGGTTTCGCCACCTCGATCCATCTGGTCCTGGACCTCGAATCGGGCGACTACGAACTCCTCTCGGCGGGTCACCCGCCGGCCCTGCAACTGCATTCGGGCAGCGGCCAGTGGGAGGAGATGGCCGCGGAGGGCCCGCTGCTCGGGGTGTACGACGGGGCGCAGTTCGACGCCGTGAAGGGCTCGTTGGCCCCCGGCGACGTGCTGATGCTGTTCACGGACGGTCTGGTCGAGGCGTCCGACCGGGACATCGCGGAGGGCATCGACCGGTTGACCGGTGAGGCCGACCGCTATGTCGCCACCGGTTTCGAGGGCGCGGCCTGGCATCTGATCGAAGCATGCGCCAAGGACGTCAACGACGACCGGGCGCTGCTGCTGTTGTCGCGCAGATCCTGAACCGTACGCAAACGTCCTGAACCGGGCGTACGTCAACAGGAATTGATCCATCACCGGAACGTGGGCCTGTCTTCACCCCGGCCCCGCCCGCCCGGCAGGATGCGGGCCAGCCAGTGCGACCTTCCGGCGGCCAGCGGTGCCAGGACCGCGAGGACGAGTACGTATCCGGCGATGAACGGGGAGAGCCGTTCGTCCAGCCCCGCGGTCGCCGCCATCGTGGCGAGGATCAGGGCGAACTCGCCGCGGGCCACCAGCGTGGTGGAGATGTTCGCCGTGGCCTGCGGACCGAACGCGTACACCTTGGCGGCGGCAAGTCCGGCGAAGACATTCATGGCGAGGGTCACCGCGACGGCGGCCAGCACCGGCCACAGCACGGTCGGCAGATCGCCCGGGTTGATGGAGAGGCCGAAGGCGAAGAAGAAGATCGCACCGAAGGCGTCACGCAGCGGGTGGACCAGCTTGAGGATGCGGGTGCCGGAGGACGTACTGCCGAGCATCAGGCCGACCATGAAGGCGCCGATCGCGTCCGCCACCCCGAACCACTCCGAGACTCCCGCCACGAAGACCGCGGCGCCGAGGAAGGAGATGACGAGGAGTTCGTCGTCACGGGTGTTGATCAGCTTGCCGATGACCTTGGTGCCGAACCGGGCGGCCAGGGCGAGCAGCAGCAGGAAGCCGAAGGCCTTGCCGCCGTCGACCGCCGCGGCGGAGAGGCTGTCGGCGCCCGACAGGATCGGCTGGAGGGCGGCCAGATAGAGGGCGAGGAACACATCCTCGACGACGATGATGCCGAGGATCGGTTTGGTCTCCGGATTGCCGATCCGGCCCAGGTCGACCAGGACCTTGGTGACGATGGCCGACGACGAGATGCCGAGCACACCGGCGAGGACCAGCGCTTCGGACGTGCCCCAGCCCAGCGCGAAGCCGAAGCCGAGCCCGGCTCCTACGTTCAGGGCGAGATAGGTGCCACCGGCGAGCGCCATCTTGCGGCCGCCGGCCTTGAGGTCGTCGAGATGGAATTCGAGGCCGAGGTAGAAGAGCAGCAGCACCAGACCGAGTGCCGAGAGCATCTCCAGGTCGTGCGGGTCGGCGACGAGCACGATGCCGGGCGTGTGCGGGCCGAGCAGGATTCCGGCCAGGATGAACAGGGGGATGGTCGGCAGTCCGATGCGGCTGCCGACGCGGGCGAGAACGGCGGCGGCGAGGAAGGCGCCGCCCATGGCGATGAGCGTGTCTGCGTGTCCGATGAGCCTGATCCTTCGGTAGGTCAAGAGAGCATCAAGAAATCGTCAGTAATTAGTTTACCGAACGATTGACGTGGCAACTATGCGCACCCTCGGCAGCACCCCGGGGTCTGCCCACCCCCGGCAGCACCCTGGGGTTTGCCCCACCCCCGATCCGCCAGCAGCCGCCATGGTCCGGACCCGCCCATGATCCGTACGTTCGTACTGCCGGCCGGAGAACCGGTCGGCGAGCAACGGAAGGCGGACACCATGGGGCTGCGACGCACCAAGCAGGGCGCGCAGGACAGGCAGTACACGGCGGGCATCCACCAGGGGCCCGGCCCCTCGGACCTCGCCGTGGAACTGCGAGGCGTCCGCAGGCAGTACGGCCGCGGAGGCTCCGCCGTCCACGCCCTGAGGGGCATCGACCTCGCCCTCCCGCGCGCCAGTTTCACCGCCGTCATGGGCCCCTCCGGCTCCGGAAAGTCGACCTTCCTGCAGTGCGCGGCCGGACTCGACCGCCCCACCGAAGGCTCCGTACGTCTTGGCGGCACCGAGATCACCGGCATGAGCGAGAACCGGCTCACCGAGCTGCGCCGCACCCGCCTCGGCTTCGTCTTCCAGGCCTTCAACCTGCTCCCGTCCCTCACGGTCGAGCAGAACGTCGTCCTGCCCATGCGCCTGGCCGGACAGCGCACCGGCTCCGCCCGCAGCCGCCGCGCAGCCGCCGAGATGCTCGCCCGGGTCGGCCTCGGCGACAAGGGCGACCGTCGCCCCGGCCAGCTCTCCGGCGGCCAGCAGCAGCGCGTTGCCGTCGCCCGCGCCCTGGTCACCCAGCCCGATGTGGTCTTCGCCGACGAGCCGACCGGCGCCCTCGACACCACCACCGCCGCCGAGATCCTCGCCCTGCTCCGGCACGCGGTGGACAGCCTCGGGGCCACCGTCGTCATGGTCACCCACGACCCGGCGGCCGCCGCCTACGCCGACCGGGTGCTCTTCCTCGCCGACGGCGCGATCGCGGACAGCCTGCCGCGCGCCGGCGCCGCACAGATCGCCGCCCGGATGACCGCACTGACCGCCCCCGCCTACGCAGGAGCAGCAGCCTGATGTTCACCCCGCACATCCCGAACGGCCTCGCCCGCGCGGCCGTTCGTTTCAAACCCTCGTCGTTCGTCGGAACCTTCGTCGCGCTCCTGCTGGCCGCGGCGATCGTCTCCGCCTGCGGCATCCTGCTGGAGACCGGCCTGCGCGCCTCCGTACCCGCGGACCGCTACGCCAAGGCACCCGTGGTGGTCGCCGCCGACCAGCAGATCCACCTGATGGTCGGCAGCGGCGACGAGAAGAACGACGCCGGCGCACTCGTCCCGGACACCGCACGGCTCCCCGAATCCCTGGTGGGCAAGGCCGCTTCGGCCCCCGGCGCGGCAGCCGCGATCGGGGACGTCAGCTACTCCGTACAGCAGGACAACACCCCCCTCACCGCTCACGGCTGGGGCTCCACCGCCCTCACGGGTACGCGACTGCTCACCGGCGACGCGCCCGGGGCCGGCGAAGTCGTCGTCCCCACCGGCACCAAGGGCCGGGTCGGCGAGAACATCACCCTCGACACACCGGCGGGCGCACGGGAGTTCCGTATCGCGGGCACCACCGCCACCGACGCCACCGTCTGGTTCGCCGACCGGCAGGCCGTGCAGCTCTCCGGCCACCCCGGCCGGGTCGACGCCATCGCCGTGCTCGCCGCCGACGGTACCTCCGCCGACACCCTCGCCGACCAGGTACGCAAGGCCGTCGGCCACACCGCCGACGCCAAGGTCCACACAGGCGACGGCCGGGGCGGCGTCGAGGATGCGAGTCTCGCGAGCGCCAAGGAGCTCCTCACCGGCCTCGGCGGCTCCTTCGGCGGCATCGCCGCCATGGTCGCCGTCTTCACCGCCGCCGGTACGGTCGCCCTCTCCGTCGGCCAGCGCAGCCGCGAATTCGCCCTGCTGCGCGCCATCGGAGCCACCCCACGCCAGCTGCGCCGCACCATCGCCACCGAGTCCATGCTCATCGCCCCGCTCGCCGGAGCACTCGGCTGCCTGCCCGGAATCGCCCTGGCCCGTTGGTGGTTCGGGCAGCTCCGGGACAGGGGAGCCATCCCCGAAGCCGTCGGTCTGCACGTGTCCTGGCTGCCGCTGACCATCGCCACGGCCGCCACGATGCTCACCGCGCTGAGCGCCGGATACTTCGCCGCCCGCCGGCCGTCGAAGACCAAGCCGGGGCTGGCTCTCGCCCAGTCCGCCGTGGAACGCCCGCCGTTCGGCTGGATCCGTACCCCGCTCGGCATCGCAGCCCTCATCGGCGGCGGAGTCTTCGCAGGCGTCGCCGCCTCCACGACCGGTGGCGACGCGGCGAACGCCGCACTCGGCGTCGTCATGCTCTTCATGCTCGCGGTCGGCCTGCTCGGCCCGCTGATCGCCCGGATCTGCGCCGCCGTCATCGGCCTCCCGCTGCGCGCCACCGGCGCGCCGGGTTCGCTGGCCGCCGCCAACTCCCGTACGAACTCCCGCCGGCTGGCCTCCGCGATCACCCCGATCGTGCTCGCCATGGCCTTCTCCTCGACGCTCGTCTTCATGCACACCAGCGAGGACCGGGTGATCGCCCACCAACAGCGCGACGCCATCACCGCCGACCACATCGTCTCCGCACCGGCAGGACTCGCCTCCGACGCCACCGCGCGGGCCGCCGCCACCCCCGGTGTCTCGACCGCCGTCGGCCTGCTCCGCGGCTCCGTCCTGGTGCCCACCGGATCGGGCGGCGGCCGGATGCTCCAGAACACCTCCGCCCAGGGGGTCATCGGCTCCGGCGGTGACCTCGCCAAGGTCCAGGACCTCGACGTCCGGACCGGATCGCTCACCGGCCTGCGGCCCGGCACCGTCGCCATCGACACCACCCTCGCCGGCTCCACGGAGCTCGGCACCGGCGACCGGCTGGCTCTGCGCCTCCCGGACGGCACCAAGGCGTCACCGAAGATCGTCGCCGTCTACGGGCGCGGCCTGGGCACCAGCATCGTCACGCTGCCCGCCGCCGACCTGAAGGGCCACGTCACCTCGCCGTACGCCTCCGACCTGCTGGTACGGGCCACCCCCGCTGCCGCACAGAAGCTCACCGCGCTCGGCACCGTCACCGACCGGTCCGGCTACGCCGCCGCACAGGACCAGAACCGTGAGCTCAATGCCTGGGCCAACACCGTCATGGCCGCGGTCCTCGGCGGATTCGCCGCCGTCGCCGCCGTCAACACCCTGGTGATGACCGTCCTCGACCGCCGCCGCGAACTGACCATGCTCCGCCTCATCGGCTCCACCCGCCGCCAGGTCATGGGCATGATCCGCCGGGAGGCGCTGCTCGTCACGGTGGCCGGAGCCGTGCTCGGCACCGCCATCGCGCTGGCCACGCTGATCCCGATGATGAAGGGGCTGACGGGCGAATCGCCGTACATTCCGCCGGTGTTGTACGGATCGTTCGTTGCCGCGACCGTCGGGCTCGGCCTCGCCGCCGCAACGGTCCCGGCCCGCGCGGCCCTGCGCAGAACGGCCGCCCGTCCGTAGAGTCGGACCATGACCACGCCGCGCGCACATCTGACCCTGGCCGAAGTCGAGGCGATCGCCCGCAAGGCCCACGCCGACCAGCGGGACAAGTCGGGACGCCCGTACACCGAACACCTCGCCGCCGTCGCGGAGGGCGTAAGGATCAGGGGCGGCAGCGACGAACAGATCGCCGCGGCGTGGCTGCACGACGCCGTCGAGGACGACGCACTGTCGGAGGAATGGCTGGCCGCCGCCGCGCTGCCGCAGCAGGTCAAGGACATGGTCCTCGCCGTCACCAAACGTGACGGCGAGGACCTCGGTTCGTACACCCGGCGCATCCTCGACACCCCGGGCGCCCTGCTGGTCAAGGAGTCCGACCTGGCACACAACGCCGACCCGGCCCGCCTCGCCGTGCTGGAACCGGCGACCCGTACCCGACTGGCCGAGAAGTATGCACAGGTACGGGGGCTGCTCGGGCTCACCCCAGGTGATTCGTCCGCCGAGCAATCGGTTCAAGCCAACACGGCGAAGGGCTGATCCACTCGGATCAGAGTCTGGACGCGGCGCGCCGGAACGCCCAGTTCATGTCCGGCTCGGTCACCGGGCGCAGCACCCGCCGTACCGGCGGCGTACACATCAGCGTCACCGCACCGGCCGCGACCAGTGAGACGAGGACCAGACCGCCGGGCGTGGAGAGCCATGCGTAGGCGTCGAACACCCCGGCGTATCCGGCGCCCTTGATCAGGAATCCGTGCAGCAGATAGCCGCAGATCGTTCCGGTTCCGAGCGCGGTGAACCACATGTGGCGGCGCGGCACCCAGGACAGGAACCCGATGGTGAGCAGCAGCGCGCAGCCGAACATCGCCAGTGTCATCACGGCACCGGACCACCACGGGGCGCCCATCTCTGCCGCGCTGTTGCTGCGGTAGAACCAGCCCAGCTGCATCCGCGGTGCCGCCCAGTACGCGAACAGCAGGGCCCCGGCGAACAGCGGGAGCGCGAGCATCCGCACCTCACGCCGGCGCACCAGTTGGAAATGCTCGGGTTTCAGCCGGAGTCCCAGCACGAAGAACGGCAGGAACTGCAGAACCCGCTGGAGATCGAGATCGTCGCCGATCGTCGGGGAGAACGAGGCGAGCACGGCGATGACGAGCGCCACCGGCAGCGGATGACGCAGCGCCTGCCACAGCGGTGTGGTGATCCGCCAGATGAACAGCGCGATCAGGAACCAGGTGAGATACCAGGGGTCGATCAGGCTGATCGGCTGATCGGGCGAGTCGTCCGCGTACCGCTTGAACAGCGAATACGCCGTCTCGAACACCACATAGGGCACGGCGACGCCGGTGACCAGGCGCTTTACCTTGGCGGCGGACATGTCGAACGAGCGGGAGAAATAGCCGGAGACGATGATGAACGCCGGCATGTGAAAGGTGTACGCCACCATGTACAGCGCACGGGCGGTCCGGCTGCCATCCATCACCGGTTCCCACGAGTGCGCCACCGCGACGAGCACGATGGCCAGATATTTGGCGTTGTCGAAGTAGGCGTCACGCTTCTTCGCCGGCGCGGCGGCCGGGGGCTTGTTCGCCACCGGTGCGGGGGGTGCCGCGGTGGCAGTCATCGTCCCTTGGCGTCTGGGCTCCGACTCCCGGGTCGCCGATGGGAGCGGGGCCCTCTGAAATACGTTCGGAGCGTGGAACATCTAAAGCACCTTAGACGCCCCGATTGCAATTCGTAAAACCGCCCACGGATATTACATGTCCGCGTCCAATCAAAAGCGAAACCGCCAAAAACCGCCCGCTATGCCCGGCTTCATCCCCCTTAAATGGTGCATATAGCCAGGCGGTTGGGTGGGGTGAATTTCGTCGCACTCAAACCTTGGAATTGCATGTGAATGAAGTGTGTGGATATGGAAACCATCACAGTCGCAAGTTGTTGTGATTGTTTGATTCACAGTTCACTCACAGACGCGCGACAGGTGCGCGGAGCCCTGGCGGGGCCCTGTGCCACCCCTCGTGCGGCCGTGCGCCCCCGGGCGCACGCGGGGCGCAAGGATGGCGCGATCCCGTCCGTTCGATCCGTCACCTGGCAGCGACCACAGGGGAGTTGGTGGCACGATGGACGGAACGGAGGAGTGCTCGGCCGCACACCTCCGGGCCGGCAAGGCGGACCGACCAAGGGTGTGATCAGTCGTGGCCATTTCACTGTCTGTGGTGCTTCTGTTGGCGATCATCCTGGTGGTCCTGATCCGGGGCGGCTCCATCAAGGCCGGACCCGCGATCGTCGCGGTGCTCTTCGGCTTCTTCCTGGCGTCGACCGGCATGGCGCCGTCGATCCAGAGGTTCATGGACTCGATAGCGGAGTCCATCAACCAGATCACCTTCTGATCCGGCCGAGCCGGCACCCGCGCTCCGGCGCGAGAGGCCCGGCAGAACGCGGGCAGAACGCAAAAGGCCCGGTCCGACAGGAATTCGTCGGACCGGGCCCAAGCATGGAGCGGGCGACGGGAATCGAACCCGCGTAGCTAGTTTGGAAGACTAGGGCTCTACCATTGAGCTACGCCCGCAAGCACCGCACCGCAGGTCCGGGGACCGGCGGCACGAGAAGCATCGTAGCGGGTCGGGGGCGCTGCCCGCACACCCGATTGCGGTCACCCGGTGTCGCGTTCGGTGCCGCTCGCGCAAAGCGGCGGCTGGACTGCCTGTCTGCATGTACCCTTCGTGTCGCACCGACGGGGTGTGGCGCAGCTTGGTAGCGCGTCCGCTTTGGGAGCGGAAGGTCGTCGGTTCGAATCCGGCCACCCCGACCACCGGCAAGATCACGGACCATTTGCTGGATCGCAGACCACGGGCAAGATCGCATTGTGGGAGTCCGTCTCCTTGCCGTTACTATGCAAAATGCGTGCCCGTGTGTCTGATGTACCGGGCTCGGTCCGCGAAGCCGCCACCGTGCGGCGGAGCAGAACCCCAAAAAGTCAGCCACAAGGAGACCGAACCGTGAAGAGCGCCGTGGAGACCCTGAACCCGACTCGGGTTCGGCTCAGCATCGAGGTGCCCTTCGAGGAGCTCAAGGACAGCCTCGACGCGGCGTACAAGAAGATCAACCAGCAGGTCACGGTGAAGGGCTTCCGCAAGGGCAAGATCCCCGCCCGGGTCATCGACCAGCGGTTCGGCCGCGGTGCGGTGCTGGAGGAGGCCGTCAACGACGCCCTCCCGAAGTTCTACACCGAGGCTGTCAACGAGGGTGAGCTCAACGTCCTCGGCCAGCCCGAGGTCGACATCACCGAGCTGAAGGACGGCGAGCTGCTGGCCTTCACCGCCGAGGTTGACGTACGCCCCGAGATCGAGATTCCGGACTACTCCGGCATCGAGGTCACCGTCGACGCCCTTGAGGTCAGCGACGAGGACGTCGAGAAGGCCGTGGAGCAGCTCCGCGAGCGCTTCGCCTCCACCAACCCGGTCGAGCGCGCCGCCGCCGATGGCGACGTCGTGACGATCGACCTGCAGGCCGAGGTCGACGGCGAGGTCCTGGAGGACGGCGTGGCCGAGGGTGTCTCGTACACCATCGGTTCCGGCGAGCTCCTCGACGGCATCGACGCCGCCGTCACCGGCGTGGAGGCGGGTGGCGAGGCCACTTTCACCTCCGAGCTGAAGGGCGGCTCGGCCGAGGGCAAGGCGGCCGAGGTCACCGTCAAGGTCACCGCCGTCGCCGCCCGTGAGCTCCCCGAGCTGGACGACGAGTTCGCCCAGATGGCGAGCGAGTTCGACACCCTCGACGAGCTGAAGGCGGACAGCCGCAAGCGCCTCGAGAACACCAAGCAGTTCGACCAGGCCACCCAGGCCCAGGAGCGCGTCCTCGACGAGCTGCTGAAGCTGGCCGAGGTCCCGATTCCGGAGAAGCTGCTCGCGGACGAGGTCCAGACCCGCAAGCACAACCTGGAGCACCACCAGCTCGGTCAGATGGGTCTGACCCTCGACAAGTACCTGGAGATCCAGGGCAAGACGGTCGAGGAGTTCGAGGCCGAGACCTCCGAGCAGGCGATCAAGGGCATCAAGACCCAGTTCATCCTGGACGAGATCGTCAACAAGGAGAAGCTGAACGTCAACCAGGAGGAGCTCACCGAGCACCTCATGCGGCGTGCTGCTACCTCCGGCATGAGCCCCGACCAGTTCGCCCAGGCCGTCGTCGAGGGCGGCCAGGTGCCGATGCTCGTCGGCGAGGTCGCCCGCGGCAAGGCGCTGGCCGTGGTCGTCGAGGCCGCCAAGGTCGTCGACACCAACGGTGAGGTCGTCGAGCTGGAGGACGACGAGGAGGAGGCCATCGAGACGGTCGAGGCCGCCGATGGCACCGCCGAGGCCGTTGCCGAGGCCACCGAGGAGAAGAACGAGGCCTGAGCCTCGCGCTGAACCCGTACGACGGGCTCCGGACGCTGTGCGTTCGGAGCCCGTCGTCGTATGGCGTACGGTGCCCCGCAACCCTTGTGCGGACTGCGGAGCTTGCGCTCCCAGCGAACAGTTGCGGAAGCGGGATGGCGTTGTCCTACCTGCGCGTTAGGGTCCATGAATAGGAAGGGCAGGGGAGTCCCCGCCCACCCGGTACGAAGACGCTGAGACGGCCGGAGCCGTCAGAGACGAGCAGGTGGATACGTGACGAATCTGATGCCCTACGCCGCCGGAGAGCCGTCCCTCGGTGGAGGCCTCGGTGACCAGGTCTACAGCCGACTGCTCGGCGAGCGCATCATCTTCCTCGGTCAGCAGGTCGACGATGAGATCGCCAACAAGATCACGGCGCAGCTGCTTCTCCTTGCCGCCGATCCGGACAAGGACATCTACCTCTACATCAACAGCCCCGGTGGTTCGGTGACGGCCGGCATGGCGGTCTACGACACCATGCAGTACATCCCGAACGACGTGGTCACCATCGGTATGGGCATGGCGGCCTCGATGGGCCAGTTCCTGCTCACCGGCGGCACCGCGGGCAAGCGCTTCGCGCTCCCGAACACCGACATCCTCATGCACCAGGGTTCGGCCGGCATCGGCGGTACGGCCTCGGACATCAAGATCCAGGCCCAGTACCTGCTGCGCACCAAGCAGCGGATGGCGGAGATCACCGCCCGCCACTCCGGCCAGACGGTCGAGACGATCATCCGCGACGGCGACCGCGACCGCTGGTACACGGCGGAGGAGGCCAAGGAGTACGGCCTCATCGACGAGATCATCACGGTCGCATCGGGCGTTCCGGGCGGCGGCGGCACCGGCGCCTGATCCGGTACCCACCGGATCCGGCTCCACCGCCCCGCGCACCTCTCGTACGCCGAGACACCCAGCCACAGAACGCCACCAGGATGGTGAACACCCACATGAACAACTTCCCCGGCGCCTCCGCGAGCGGCCTCTACACCGGCCCGCAGGTGGACAACCGCTACATCGTGCCGCGCTTCGTGGAGCGCACCTCGCAGGGCGTGCGTGAGTACGACCCGTACGCGAAGCTCTTCGAGGAGCGCGTGATCTTCCTGGGCGTGCAGATCGACGACGCCTCCGCCAACGACGTCATGGCGCAGCTGCTGTGCCTGGAGTCGATGGACCCGGACCGGGACATCTCGATCTACATCAACAGCCCCGGCGGCTCGTTCACCGCGCTCACCGCGATCTACGACACGATGCAGTTCGTGAAGCCGGACATCCAGACGGTCTGCATGGGCCAGGCGGCCTCCGCCGCGGCCGTGCTGCTCGCCGCGGGTACGCCCGGCAAGCGGATGGCGCTGCCCAACGCCCGTGTACTGATCCACCAGCCGTCCTCGCAGACCGGCCGTGAGCAGCTCTCCGACCTGGAGATCGCGGCCAACGAGATCCTGCGGATGCGCACCCAGCTGGAGGAGATGCTGGCCAAGCACTCCACCACGCCGATCGACAAGATCCGCGACGACATCGAGCGCGACAAGATCCTGACCGCCGAGGAAGCCCTCGCCTACGGTCTCGTCGACCAGATCGTGTCGACCCGCAAGACCGGGGCCGGAGCGCTCGCCTGACCTCGGCCTTCACCTCTTGGCACGGCGGTTTCACACGGTCTCGGCCGTGTGAACCGTGCCAAGGGGGGCCCGAACAGGGGGCAAGGCAAGGTACCGTCGGATAGAGGCACCAGGAGCCGCTGAACCAAGCTGCTCCCAGGCGAAGGGGAAGCACCTCGTGGCACGCATCGGTGATGGCGGCGACCTGCTCAAGTGCTCGTTCTGCGGAAAGAGCCAGAAGCAGGTGAAGAAGCTCATCGCGGGACCCGGTGTGTACATCTGCGACGAGTGCATCGATCTCTGCAACGAGATCATCGAAGAGGAGCTCGCGGAGACCTCCGAGGTGCGGTGGGAGGAACTCCCCAAGCCGCGCGAGATCTACGAGTTCCTCGAGGGGTACGTCGTCGGGCAGGAGCCCGCGAAGAAGGCCCTCTCGGTCGCTGTGTACAACCACTACAAGCGGGTCCAGGCGGGCGAGAACGGCGGCGCGCAGGGCCGCGACGACGCCATCGAACTGGCCAAGTCCAACATCCTGCTGCTGGGCCCCACGGGCTCCGGCAAGACGCTTCTCGCGCAGACCCTGGCCCGTATGCTCAACGTCCCGTTCGCCATCGCCGACGCGACGGCGCTGACGGAGGCCGGCTATGTCGGCGAGGACGTCGAGAACATTCTGCTGAAGCTGATCCAGGCCGCGGACTACGACGTCAAGAAGGCCGAGACCGGGATCATCTACATCGACGAGATCGACAAGGTCGCCCGCAAGAGCGAGAACCCGTCGATCACCCGCGATGTCTCCGGCGAGGGCGTCCAGCAGGCCCTGTTGAAGATCCTGGAGGGCACCACCGCCTCCGTACCGCCGCAGGGCGGCCGGAAGCACCCGCACCAGGAGTTCATCCAGATCGACACGACGAACGTGCTGTTCATCGTGGGCGGTGCCTTCTCCGGTCTGGAGAAGATCATCGAGTCGCGGGCGGGCGCCAAGGGCATCGGCTTCGGCGCGACGATCCGCTCCAAGCGGGAGATCGAGGCGAGCGACCAGTTCCAGGAGGTCATGCCGGAGGACCTGGTGAAGTTCGGGATGATCCCGGAGTTCATCGGCCGGCTGCCCGTCCTCACCTCGGTCCACAACCTGGACCGTGAGGCGCTGCTGCAGATCCTCGTCGAGCCGCGCAACGCGCTGGTGAAGCAGTATCAACGACTGTTCGAACTCGACGGTGTCGAGCTGGACTTCGACCGCCCGTCCCTGGAGGCCATCGCCGACCAGGCGATCCTGCGCGGCACCGGCGCGCGTGGCCTGCGGGCCATCATGGAAGAGGTCCTCCAGTCCGTGATGTACGAGGTGCCGTCCCGCAAGGACGTCGCCCGCGTCGTCATCACGGCGGACGTCGTCCGCAACAACGTGAACCCGACGCTGGTCCCGCGCGAGCCGCGGACCATCGGCAAGGGCGACGGCGGGCGGCACGAGAAGTCCGCGTAGCGGTACGTGAACGCAAGGGGCGCCCGGCCAGGTGGACTGGCCGGGCGCCCCTTTGGCGGTGCTGCGATCAGATCTTGGTGCGTGAGGTGTTGTAGAGCTTGGCGGTCAGGGCGGCCACGTCGTCCTGGGGCATGCCCTTGCCGGCCATGGACTGCGCCACGTCGAGACCCATGAGCACACCGACTGTGCTGTAGTCGGCCCACACACAGACGGGAACTGTGAACTCCTTGGGCCCGCCCTGTGCGGTGCCGTCGCCCTTGCTGTTGGTCACCTTCATGTCCTGGCACTTCATCAGTGCCCCCTTGAACCCGGACGGAGTCACTGCCTTGGGGCTGCCGACGAGGGAGTACTTCATGCCCTCGTTGCTCTTCTTCATGTCGTTCTCGGTATTCGCGAACGAGTTGTCGATGACCTTTGCGGGGTCGGTGACATCGCCCCAAATGCCCTGGAACGTGAGGCTCTTCACGGTGAGATTTTCCTCAGAGCCTGTGCTGTACTGAGCCACAGTCTGCTGGGGATTCTTGATCCCCAACTTTTCGGCTTCCGTCTTGCCGCTGCCGGTCAACGGCGCCGACGGAGTCGATCCCGCCGACTGCGTCTTGTACTCGTCGACCGAGGCGGCCGGCGTCAGCTTGTAGCCCTTGGTGGAGTCCGCGACATCACTGTTGCTCGCGCCCCCGCCCGACGTCAGGAAGTACACCCCGCCCGCGATGACCGCCAGCGCCACGACCACGCCGCCGATGATCAGGCCGGTCTTCTTCTTCGGCTGAGCCGGGGGGAACGGGGGCTCGCCGCCGTAGGGCTGCTGGCCGCCGTACGGGGGCGTCGGCGGCTGCTGGCCGTACGGGCCCGGCTGCTGGGCCTGGGGGTAGCCGTAGCCCGGCTGGGGCGGCTGCTGCGGCGGGACGCCCTGGGGGGCCTGCTGCGGGTACCCGTAACCGGGCTGGCCCTGCGGCGGACCCTGCGGGGGCTGACCGCCGTACGGACCCGGCTGCTGACCGTACGGGCCGGGCTGGCCCTGCGGCTGCTGGCCGTACGGGCCGGGCTGGCCCTGCGGCGGCTGGCCACCGTACGGTCCGGGCTGGCCCTGCGGAGGCTGCCCGCCGTACGGGCCCGGCTGGTTGTAGCTCATCTGCGGTGTCCCCTGTTCGGAATGCTTATGCGTTCCGAACATCCTGACGGACGGTCTGCCGGCATGGAGCATCGGGAGTCACACCGTTACTGAACAAACCGGTTTCAGTGCACGACTGTGACGGCCCTAAACTGTCCCCCGTGACCGAGAACACTCAGCAGACGCCAGCCAGCAACCCCGAACTGCCGACCCAGTACGCACCGGCCGAGGTAGAGGGGAAGCTGTATGAGCGCTGGGTAGAACGGGGCTACTTCACTGCCGATGCGGAGAGCGAGAAGCCGCCGTACACCATCGTCATCCCGCCGCCGAACGTCACTGGCGCACTGCACCTGGGGCATGCCTTCCAGGTCACGCTCATGGACGCCCTCACGCGACGTAAGCGTATGCAGGGCTTCGAGACGCTGTGGCTGCCCGGGATGGACCACGCCGGAATCGCCACCCAGAACAAGGTCGAGCAGCAGCTCGCCGAGGAGGGTAAGTCCCGCCAGGACCTGGGTCGCGACGCGTTCACCGAGCGGGTCTGGCAGTGGAAGGACGAATTCGGTGGCCGGATTCTCGGCCAGCTGAAGCGTCTCGGCGCCGGCCTCGACTGGTCCCGTGAGCGGTTCACCATGGATGAGGGACTGTCCAAGGCCGTCCAGACCATCTTCAAGAAGCTGTACGACGACGAGCTGATCTACCGGGCCGAGCGCATCATCAACTGGTGCCCGCGCTGTCTGACCGCGATCTCCGACATCGAGGTCGACTACCAGGACGATGACGGCGAGCTGGTCTCGCTGAAGTACGGCGAGGGCGACGAGACCGTCGTCGTCGCCACTACCCGGGTCGAGACGATGCTCGGCGACACTGCGGTCGCGGTGCACCCCGACGACGAGCGGTACGCGCACCTCATCGGCAAGCGGATCAAGCTGCCGCTCACCGACCGCACCATCCCCGTCGTCGCCGACACCCACGTCGACCCCGAATTCGGCACCGGCGCCGTGAAGGTTACGCCCGCCCACGACCCGAATGACTTCGCTATCGGCCAGCGGCACAACCTGGAGTCCATGACGATCATGGACGAGCGTGGGGTCATCACGGTCCACGGCCCATTCCAGGGGCTCGACCGCTTCGAGGCGCGCTCCGCAATTGTTGCCGCCCTGCGCGAGCAGGGCCGCGTTGTCGCCGAGAAGCGTCCGTACGTCCATTCCGTGGGCCACTGCTCGCGCTGTAAGACGACCGTCGAGCCGCGTCTGTCGCTCCAGTGGTGGGTCAAGGTCGAGACGCTCGCCAAGGCCGCGGGTGACGCGGTCCGTGAGGAGCGTGTCGAACTCCACCCGAAGGACATGGAGAAGCGGTACTTCG
Organism: Streptomyces sp. NPDC048473; assembly: GCF_043200155.1. Taxonomy (NCBI): domain Bacteria; kingdom Bacillati; phylum Actinomycetota; class Actinomycetes; order Kitasatosporales; family Streptomycetaceae; genus Streptomyces; species Streptomyces sp. NPDC048473. The sequence continues at coordinate 32,574 of NZ_JBICXE010000037.1, read as the reverse complement.
ACTGGGTGGACAACCTCAACGACTGGTGCATCTCGCGTCAGTTGTGGTGGGGCCACCGCATTCCCGTCTGGTACGGGCCGGATGGCGAGGTCGTCTGCGTCGGGCCGGACGAGGAGCCGCCGAGCGGTGAGGGCTGGACCCAGGACCCCGATGTCCTCGACACCTGGTTCTCGTCCGGTCTGTGGCCGTTTTCCACGCTGGGCTGGCCGGAGAAGACGCCGGACCTCAAGAAGTTCTATTCGACAGACGTCCTGGTCACCGGGCACGACATCATCTTCTTCTGGGTTGTCCGGATGATGATGTTCGGCCTGTACGCGATGGACGGCGAGGTTCCGTTCAAGACCGTTTCTCTGACCGGGCTTGTCCGTGACGAGTTCGGCAAGAAGATGTCGAAGTCCAACCCGAACGCGGTCGACCCGCTGGACTGGATGGACAACTACGGCTCGGACGCCGTCCGCTTCACCCTCGCCAAGGGCGCCAACCCGGGCGCGGACGTGCCGATCGGCGAGGACTGGGTCCAGGCATCCCGTAACTTCGCCAACAAGATCTGGAACGCGACCCGCTTCGCGATGATGAACGGCGCGACTGTCGAGGGCCCGCTGCCTCCCGTCGAGCAGATGTCCGCGACCGACCGCTGGGTTCTGTCGCGCCTCAACGCGACGGTCGCCGAGGTCGACGCACTGTACGACGACTTCCAGTTCGCCAAACTCAGCGAGGCGCTCTACCACTTCGCGTGGGACGAGGTCTTCGACTGGTACGTCGAGCTGTCCAAGACCACGTTCTTCGCGGGCGGCGAGCAGGCCAAGGTCTCCGGCCGGGTCCTTGGCGAAGTCCTCGACGTGATGCTGCGGCTGCTGCACCCGATCGTCCCGTTCGTCACGGACACCCTGTGGACGACCCTGACCGGTGGCGAGTCCCTCGTCATCGCCGACTGGCCGGCCGACAGTGGCTTCCGCGACGACGCCGCCGAGCAGGAGATCGAGCTCGTCCAGCAGGTCGTCACCGAGGTCCGCCGGTTCCGCTCCGACCAGGGCCTGCAGCCCGGCCAGAAGGTCCCGGCCGAGCTCACCCTGACCGGCACGGCGCTCGCCCCGCACGAGGCGGCCATCCGCCAGCTGCTGCGCCTGCAGCCCGCCGGGGACGGCTTCCACGCCACCGCGTCGCTGCCGGTTGCGGGGGCCACGGTCGCCCTCGACCTGTCCGGCACGATCGACGTCGAGGCCGAGCGCAAGCGCCTGACGAAGGACCTGGGCGCCGCCGAGAAGGAGAAGGCCCAGGCCAACGGCAAGCTCTCCAACGAGGCGTTCCTCGGCAAGGCCCCGGACAACGTGGTCGACAAGATCCGTGGCCGGCTCGCCAAGGCCGAGGCCGATATCGAGCGGATCACCAACCAGCTGGCGAACCTGCCGCAGGGCTGATCACCCGCTGAGAGCGAAGCCCCCGTACTCCCGTTGCCGGGAGTACGGGGGCTTCGCCGTTCCCCGCGCACGGTCAGGACTCCCTCGTCACCGGGCGCTGCGCGCGATGTCCGTGCCGATCCGTAGACTGGCCCCGTGAGTGAGCCCCGCCCTTCCGACCGGCACGACGCCTCCGATCCCGACGAGACCTTCGCGGAGATCGTCGACGAAGCGACCCAGCGCGACCCCGACCTGGCGGTGATCGAGGCCGGGAGCCGTACGCTGCGCGCCCGCTCGGGGCCGCCGCAGGGCCAGGACGTCCCCGTCCGCCCGTCCGACCCCGAGGTGGACAAGGCGCTGCGCGCGGTGGAGCAGGAGCTCGCCGGACGCTGGGGCGAGACCAAGCTGGAGCCTTCCGTCGCGCGCATCGCCGCGCTGATGGATGTGCTCGGCGAGCCCCAGCGCGCGTACCCCTCGATCCACATCACCGGGACCAACGGCAAGACGAGCACGGCCCGCATGATCGAGGCGCTGCTCGGCGCCTTCGATCTGCGCACCGGCCGCTACACCTCGCCGCACGTCCAGTCGATCACCGAGCGGATCAGCCTGGACGGCTCCGCGATGGACCCCGAGCGGTTCATCGAGACGTACCAGGACATCAAGCCGTACGTGGAGATGGTCGACGCCCAGCAGCCGTACCGGCTCTCCTTCTTCGAGGTGCTGACGGGCATGGCGTACGCGGCGTTCGCCGACGCGCCGGTCGATGTCGCCGTCGTGGAGGTCGGCATGGGCGGCAGCTGGGACGCGACGAACGTGATCGACGGCTCGGTCGCCGTCGTCACCCCCATCTCACTGGACCACACCGACCGGCTCGGCGACACGCCCGCCGAGATCGCCGGTGAGAAGGCCGGGATCATCAAGCAGGGTGCCACGGTCATCCTGGCTCAGCAGCCGGTCGACGCCGCCCAGGTCATGCTGAAGAAGGCCGTCGAGGTCGATGCCACGGTCGCGCGCGAGGGCATGGAGTTCGGTGTCGTCTCCCGCGAGATCGCCGTCGGCGGCCAGCAGCTGACACTGCGCGGCCTCGGCGGCGAGTACACAGAGATCTTCCTCCCGCTGTACGGCGCCCACCAGGCGCACAACGCGGCGGTGGCGCTCTCCGCCGTGGAGGCGTTCTTCGGGATCGGCGCCGAGCAGCCCGGCGCACTCGACGTCGAGACGGTCCGCCGGGCCTTCGCCTCGGTGATCTCGCCGGGCCGCCTCGAAGTGGTCCGCTCCAGCCCGACCGTTGTCCTGGACGCGGCCCACAACCCGGCGGGCGCCCGCGCCACCGCCGACGGGCTCTCCGAGGCGTTCGGCTTCTCCCGGCTGATCGGCGTGGTCGGCGCCAGCGGCGACAAGGACGTCAAGGGGCTCCTCGAAGCCTTCGAGCCGATCTTCGCCGAGGTCGTCATCACCCAGAACTCCAGCGGCCGCGCGATGGACGCCGATGAACTGGCCGCCGTCGCGGTCGAGGTCTTCGGCAACGACCGCGTCCAGGTCGAACCGCGCCTCGACGACGCGCTGGAGGCGGCGATCACCCTCGCCGAGGAGGAGGACGAGTATGCGGGCGCCGGCGTCCTGGTGACCGGTTCCGTGATCACGGTCGGCGAGGCCCGACTGCTCCTGGGAAGGCACTGACCCGTGCGTACGCTCTGTGCATCGACGCTGATCGGCGAGTTCTTCGTGATCGGCTTCGCCGGACTCGTCGCGATGAAGTCCGACGACCTGACGAACACCACGGTCTGGACGGTCTGCGGCATCGGCATGCTGCTGTCCGTGCTGCTCTGCGGGATGATCACCCGCCCCGGTGGGATACAGCTCGGCTGGGCGCTGCAGATCGCCCTGGTGCTGAGCGGCTTCGTCGTCCCGATGATGTTCATCCTCGGCCTGGTCTTCGGCGGCCTGTGGTGGGCCTCGGTGCACTACGGCCGCAAGATCGACGAGGTGAAGGCCCGCTGGGCGGCCGCGCAGGAGGCGGCCGAGGCCCCGGCCGGTGGCTGATCCGGCCACCCGTTGTCAAACCCGGCCGCAGGCCCGTCCCCGTACCCCTGTAGCCTCGCTTCACCGCACCCGCATGCCTGCAAGGAGCCGCACACCATGACTCAGCGCACCCTCGTTCTCCTCAAGCCCGACGCCGTCCGGCGCGGACTCGTCGGAGAGATCGTCGGGCGGATCGAGCGCAAGGCCGGCTGGCGGATCACCGCGCTGGAGCTGCGTACCCTCGACCGTGCCACGCTGGAGCAGCACTACGCCGAGCACGTCGGCCGCCCGTTCTACGAGCCGCTCGTCGAGTTCATGCAGTCCGGCCCGATCGTCGCGCTGGTCGCCGAGGGCGAGCGGGTCATCGAGGGCATCCGTGCGCTGGCCGGCCCCACCGACCCGATCGCCGCCGCGCCCGGCTCCATCCGTGGTGACTTCGGAACGATCACCCGGGAGAACCTCATCCACGCCTCGGACTCCGAGGAGTCCGCGGAGCGAGAACTGAAGCTTTTCTTCCCGGGACTTTCCTGACCCCGGATCAGCCGAACAGCGCTCATGACCTGGGGCGACCGAATTAATTCGGTCGCCCTTCGGCATAGGGTTCCGGATCGCGGGAACGCATCACTCCGACGTAACGTCACCATGAGTGGAACGGCCACCCGTTCCGCCCACAAAGGCGAAGGACCCTCGCGCGGTGTCCGTGCATACGGCACTACGATGGAATCTTCCACGCCCGCAGCGCTCACCTCGCCGACCAGAACAAGCCATCATCGCTTTCTTGGAAGGCCCGACGCATCCTCATGGGGAACAAGGGGAACTCAATGTCGTTCATCGGCCGTGACATGGCTATCGACCTCGGGACTGCCAACACGCTGGTGTACGTCAGGGGGCGCGGCATCGTTCTGAACGAGCCGTCCGTCGTGGCCATCAACACCAACACCGGCGGCATCCTGGCGGTCGGCTCCGAGGCCAAGAAGATGATCGGGCGTACACCGGGCAACATCGTTGCCGTACGGCCCCTGAGGGACGGCGTGATCGCCGACTTCGAGATCACCGAGCGGATGCTCCGCTACTTCATCCTGAAGATCCACAAGCGCCGCTACCTGGCCCGCCCGCGGGTCGTGGTCTGCGTGCCCTCCGGCATCACCGGAGTCGAGCGACGCGCCGTCATCGAGGCATCGACGCAGGCCGGCGCGCGCCAGGTGCACATCATCGAAGAGCCCATGGCGGCGGCCATCGGATCCGGGCTGCCGGTCCACGAGGCCACCGGCAACATGGTCGTCGACATCGGCGGTGGCACCACCGAGGTCGCGGTCATCTCGCTCGGCGGAATCGTCACTGCCCAGTCGATCCGGGTCGCCGGCGACGAGCTGGACAACGCGATCATCCAGCACATCAAGAAGGAGTACTCCCTCCTCCTCGGTGAGCGCACCGCCGAACAGATCAAGATCACGATCGGTTCGGCGTACGAGATCGACAAGGAGGAGCACACCGAGATCCGCGGCCGCGACCTGGTCTCCGGACTGCCCAAGACCGTGGTCGTCTCGGCCGCCGAGGTCCGCAAGGCCATCGAGGAGCCGGTCAATGCGATCATCGACGCGGTGAAGACCACGCTCGACAAGTGCCCGCCGGAGCTGTCCGGCGACGTCATGGACCGCGGCATCGTCCTCACCGGCGGCGGTGCGCTGCTGCGCGGACTGGACGAGCGGCTGCGCCGCGAGACCGGCATGCCGATCCACATCGCCGAGGACCCGCTGGACTCGGTGGCGCTCGGGTCCGGCAAGTGCGTCGAGGAGTTCGAGGCACTCCAGCAGGTGCTGGACGCCCAGCCCCGCAGGTAGCCGGCAAGCCCGGCGCGCAGATAAACAACACATCAGTCTGCTGTGCGGACCACTGCCGCTCCGTACAGCAGATCGTTGATATACAGGCACGAACATTCCGACGAGGAAGGCACGGCCGCCGCACGTGAGGGACACACGAGAGAGCCGGCTGCTCCTGGTGCTGCTGATCGCCATCGCATTCGCACTGATCACGGTGGATATCCGCGGCGGCGAGGAGTCGCCGGTGGACGGCGCCCGGCGGGCCGCCGCCACGGCCTTCGGGCCGGTTGAGAACGGCGTCGCGGCAGCCGTCGACCCGGTGGGCAACGCCATAGGGGCGGTACGCGACTCCGGCGCACGGCACAACCGGATCGCCGAGCTGGAGCAGCAGAACGCCGCGCTCAAGACGAAGCTCGGCAGCGACGACCAGAACCGCAGCCGGGTCCGCGAACTGGACCGGATGCTGAAGAAGTCGGCCGCCGGACAGTACGGCATCAAGGCCGCCGAGGTCATCGCCATAGGAGCGGCCCAGGGCTTCTCCTGGACGGTCACCATCGACGCGGGCTCCAATGACGGCATCAAGCGCGACATGACCGTCATCAACGGCGACGGTCTCGTCGGCCGGGTCACCACCGTCGGCCCGGACACCGCCACGGTGCTCCTCGCCAACGACCCCGACTTCACCGTCGGTACCCGTATGGAGAAGACCGACGAACTGGGCTTCGCCACCGGTCAGGGCTCCCAGCCGCTGTCCGTCCAGTTCCTCAACGGCAAGGCCAAGGTGAAGAAGGGCGACCGTCTTGTCACCTTCGGCTCCAGCAGGAACAAGCCGTTCGTGCCCGGCGTCCCGGTCGGCGAGGTCGTCCGCGTCGACCCGTCCGGCGGCGGCCTGACCCGTACCGTCTATGTCCGCCCGTTCGTCGGGTTCACCAAGCTCGACATCGTCGGCATCGTCGTGCAGGCCCCGCGCGAGGACCCCCGCGACATGGTCCTGCCGAAGGCACCCGCCAAGCCCGCCAAGCCCAAGCCCACCCCGACCATCACCGTCACGATCTCGCCCAACGGCGACATCGTCGACACCGAAGGCAATGTCGTCGGGAACATCCACGAGAGCCCGGACCCCAGCGGAAGCCCGAACCCGAGCGGCAGTCCGGGCGCCACACCGAGCGCCGGCAACGCGGTAAACGAGCAGAGGTAGAGCTGATCCCCATGCGCTTGAACCGGACTCTGCTCTCCATCGTCCTGGTCGTGGTCGCCCTCGTCGTCCAGGTCTCCGTGCTCGCCCGCCTCCAACTCCCCGGCGCCGTGCCCGACCTGCTGCTTCTCGTCGTCCTCGGACTCGCCTTCGTGTACGGGCATGTCAGCGGCGCCCTCATCGGCTTCGGCGCGGGACTCCTCGCCGACCTGGCACCGCCCGCCGACCACGCCGCCGGACGCTACGCACTGGTCCTCTGCGTCATCGGCTACTGCGCCGGACTGGCCAAGCCGGAGAACGGGCAGCTCAAGTCGGCCTTCGTCCCGATGGTCGCGGTCGTCGCCGCGGCGATCGGCTCGACCCTGCTGTACGCGCTCGTCGGCGCGCTCGTCGGGGACACGGCGGCCCGTCATGTGGGCCTCGGCAGCCTGCTGTTCACCGCCGCCGTATACGACCTGCTCCTCGCGCCGTTCGTCGTGCCCCTGATCATGGCGATCGCCAGACGCACGGTGAACGACCCGCTCGCCGACTCCTCCGGCGGCGGTGACGTCGCCGCGGGCTGGCTGGCCTCCGGCACCGGACTGCGGATCGGCAGCCAGCGCGGCGGACTGCGCGTCAAGGCCGCCCGCAACCGGGCGGCACGCGCCGGACGGATCAAGGGAGTCAAGCGACTGTGAGGCCGCACCACAGCGGGGACACCACCCGTACCTCCGGCCCGACCACCACCGGGGGCGCCCCGTGAGCAATATTCCCGAGACCGGCCGGACCCAACGGGTCCAGATCCGTCTCGTCGTCATCCAGGTCCTCGTCTTCTCCCTGCTGCTCACCCTCGGCGGGCGCCTCTGGTACCTCCAGATCCGCAACGGCCAGGAGTACAGCGACGAGGCGAAGAACAACCACGTCCAGCAGGTCGTCCAGCCCGCCGTCCGCGGCTCCATCCTCGATGCGCGCGGCGTGCCTCTCGCCGACAACGAGACCCGCCTGGTCGTCTCCGCCAGCCGCACCGAGCTGATGAAGATGAAGGACGACGGCAAGAGCGTCCTGACCCGGCTCGCCGATGTTCTCGACATGAAGCCGAAGGACGTCTCCGACAAGGTCCGGCTCTGCGACTCGAAGACCCCGCAGCCCTGCTGGAACGGTTCGCCGTACCAGCCGATCCCGGTCACCGACGAGGCCACCACCCAGCAGGCCCTCCAGATCCGCGAACGCGCCGAGGACTTCCCCGGCATCACCGCAGAGCCCACCGCCGTACGCCGTTACGGCGCGCCCGGCAAGGCCAACACCGCCCAGGTCCTCGGCTATCTCTCGCCCGTCACCGACGAAGAGATCACCAAGGCCCAAAACACCGACTCGCCGTACCTGCGCTCCGACCAGGTCGGCCGCTCCGGCCTGGAGCGCACCTACGACAAGGAACTGCGCGGCAAGGCCGGTGTCACCCGCTACGAGGTCGACAACCTCGGCCGGGTCATCGGCCAGGCGAAGAACGACGAGGCGGAGCCCGGATCGAGCGTCGTCACCTCCATCGACGCCCGGGTCCAGGCCGTCGCCGAGTACGAGCTGAACGACGCGATGAAGGTCGCCCGCACCCAGTTCGACAAGAACACCGGCGAAAACTACAAGGCCGACTCCGGCGCCGTCGTCGTCATGGAGGCCAAGACCGGCCGGGTCGTCGCGATGGCCTCCCTGCCGAACTACGACCCCAACGCCTGGGTCGGCGGCATCTCCGGCAAGGACTACGCCAAGCTCACCGGCAAGAAGTCCAACTTCCCGCTGCTGAACCGGGCCATTCAGGGCCAGTCCGCACCCGGCTCCACCTTCAAGGTGATCTCCACGACCGCCGCGGTCCAGGCCGGCTACGCCTTCGACGGGCACTACCCGTGCACCAGCTCGTACTCGGTAGGCGGCCAGGTCTTCAAGAACTTCGAGTCGGAGAACTTCGGCCCGATCTCCCTGGGCCGCGCCCTGGAGGTCTCCTGCGACACCGTCTTCTACGGGCTGGCCGACAACCAGTGGAAGAAGGACGGCGGCATCAAGCCCAAGAAGAAACCGAAGGACTGGTTCTACAAGACCGCCCACCAGTTCGGCCTCGCCAAGGAGACCGGCATCGACCTGCCCAACGAGGTCAGCGGCCGCATCCCCGACCGCCAGTGGAAGAAGGACTACTACAAGGCCAACAAGGACGGCTGGTGCAAGCAGGGCAAGAAGGACGGCACGTACGTCGAGAAGATCGCGTACGAGAACTGCCTCGAGGGCAACATCATGCGCGAGGGCGACTCCATCAACTACGCCATCGGCCAGGGCGACACCCTCGTCACGCCGATCCAGATGGCCACGATCTACGCCGCGATCTCCAACGGCGGCACCCTGTACAACCCCACCGTCGGCAAGGCGATCATCAGCCCCGACGGCAAGCACGCCCAGGAGATCAAGCCGAAGTCGCACGGCAAGCTGCCGTTCACCAAGGCCACGCGCGACAAGATCGACGAAGCCCTCGCGGGAGTCGCGACCCGCGGTACGGCCGCCTGGCGATTCGGCGGCTGGCCGCAGGACAAGATCCCGATGCACGCCAAGACGGGTACGGCCGAGGTCTACGGCAAGCAGACGACCTCGTGGTTCACCACGTACACCAAGGACTACTCGGTCGTCATGACGATCTCCCAGGGTGGTACGGGCTCCGGCGCCTCCGGGCCCGCCGTGCGCAAAATCTACGACGCGATCTACGGACTCGACTCATCCGGCAAGCAGGACCTCAAGAAGGCACTGCTGCCCACCCCGCAGAAGTCCCTGCCGAAGATCCAGCACGACGGCTCGATCGAGGCCCCGGAGATCAAGCCGTACGACCCGGACTCGCAGAAGACCCCCGAGGAGCAGACCCTCGCAGCGATCCTGGGGAGGCGCGACTGATGGCCGGCTTCTCCGTCTCCCGGTACGCCCCCGAGCGCTCCGCCTGGGGCAAGCTCATCGCCCGCGACTCCTTCGTACGCAAACTCGACTGGCCGCTGCTCGGCTCAGCGATCGCGCTCTCCTTCATCGGCTCGCTGCTGGTCTACTCGGCGACCCGTGGCCGTGACTCGCTCACCCACGGCGACCCGTACTACTTCCTCCTCCGGCACGCCCTCAACACCGGCATCGGCTTCGCCCTGATGGTCGGCACGATCTGGCTCGGCCACCGCACCCTGCGCGGCGCCGTCCCGATCCTCTACGGCCTCTCGGTGCTCCTCGTACTGGCGGTCCTCACCCCGCTCGGCGCCACCGTCAACGGTGCGCACGCCTGGATCATCATCGGCGGCGGCTTCTCGCTCCAGCCTTCCGAGTTCACCAAGATCACCATCATCCTGATCATGGCGATGCTGCTCGCCGAGCGTGTCGACGCGGGCGACCAGCTCCACCCCGACCACCGGACCGTCGCCAAGGCCCTCGGCCTGGCGGCCGTTCCGATGGCCGTCGTCATGGGAATGCCGGACCTCGGCTCCGTGATGGTCATGGCCGTCATCGTGCTCGGCGTGCTCCTCGCCTCCGGCGCTTCGAACCGCTGGGTCTTCGGCCTCCTCGGCGCGGGTACGGCCGGCGCCGTCGCCATCTGGCAGCTCGGCCTGCTCGACGACTACCAGATCGCCCGCTTCGCCGCCTTCGCCAACCCCGCGCTCGACCCGGCGGGCGTCGGCTACAACACCAACCAGGCACGCATCGCGATCGGCTCCGGCGGCCTCACCGGAACGGGCCTCTTCCAGGGCACCCAGACCACCGGCCAGTTCGTCCCCGAGCAGCAGACCGACTTCGTCTTCACCGTCGCGGGCGAGGAGCTCGGCTTCCTCGGCGCCGGGCTGATCCTCGTCCTGCTCGGCGTCATCCTGTGGCGCGCCTGCCGGATCGCCCGCGAGACGACCGAGCTGTACGGCACGATCGTCGCCGCCGGAATCATCGCCTGGTTCGCCTTCCAGGCGTTCGAGAACATCGGGATGACGCTGGGCATCATGCCGGTCGCCGGGCTTCCGCTGCCGTTCGTCTCGTACGGAGGGTCCTCGATGTTCGCCGTCTGGGTGGCTGTCGGACTGCTCCAGTCGATCAGGGTGCAGCGGCCGATAAGTGCCTGAGACCGGTGCGGAAGTGCCTGCGCGGGTGCGGGACCACTGCCCATCCGCGTACAACACGTCTAGATTCGGTTCATGGCGGACTCGAAGCGTGAGATCGAGCGGAAGTACGAAGCCACCGCGGAGACCCGGCTCCCCGACCTGAGCCGGGTGGCCGGGGTCTCGGCCGTCGTCCACCGGGGCGTCAGCGAACTGGACGCCGTCTACTACGACACCGAGGACCTCCGGCTCGTGGCCGGCTCCCTCACCCTGCGCCGCCGCACCGGCGGGAGCGACGCCGGCTGGCACCTCAAATTCCCGGTCGCCTCCGGCATCCGGGACGAGTTCCAGGAACCGCTCTCCGACACCCTGCCGCGCTCCTTCGCCGGTCTGCTCCGCTCCCGGGTCCGCAGGAGCGAACTGGTCCCCGTCGTACGGCTGCGCACCGCCCGTGACGTCCATCACCTGGTCGATGCCGAGGGCGCGCTGCTCGCAGAGGTCAGCGTCGACAAGGTGCGGGCCGAACGGCTGACGGGCGGCAGCGGCACGGCCGCCTGGACCGAGATCGAGGTCGAACTCGCCGACGACGGTGACCCCGCCTTCCTCGACGCCGTCGAACGGCGGCTACGCAAGGCCGGTGTCCGCCCCTCCGCATCGCCGTCCAAGCTGGCCAGGGCACTTGCCGAGACCGCGCCGGAACGGAAGCGGAAGCGGAAGCGGAAGCAGGACAGGGCCGTGGACGGGAAGGCCGTGCGCGGGAAGACCCCGCAACCCACCGCGGGCGACCACGTCCTCGCGTACATCCGTCGCCAGACCGAGGCGATCGTCGCCCTCGACCCCGCCGTACGCCGTGATCTCCCCGACTCCGTGCACCAGATGCGGGTCGCCACCCGCAGACTGCGCAGCGTGTTGCGGTCGTACCGGAAGATCCTCGACCGGAGCGTCACCGACCCGGTGGGCGACGAGCTGAAGTGGCTGGCCGCCGAGCTCGGGATCGACCGCGACCAGGAGGTTCTCGACGCCCGGCTGCGCTCCGGCCTCGCCGGCCTGCCCCGCACCCTGATCCTCGGCCCCGTGCGCAGCCGGCTGCGGATCTGGTCGGTGGCCCGCCGGGGCGGTTCCCGGCGCCGGACCGTCGCCGTACTCGACGGGAAGCGGTACCTGGCACTCCTGGAGAGCCTCGACGCCCTGCTCACCGCCCCGCCGCTGCTGCCCGACGCGTCCCGCGCCCCCGGGCAGGCGCTGCCCCGCGCCGTACTGAAGGAGTACGGGCGCCTCGCGACCCGTGTCGGCCACGCCCTGGAGCTCCCGCCCGGCCACGACCGGGACCTCGCCCTGCACGACGCCCGCAAGGCCGCCAAGCGCGCCCGTTACGCGGCGGAGGCGGCCCGGCCCGCGCTCGGGAAGCCGGCCAAGCGGATCGCCGGACGGATGAAGGCCGTGCAGACCCTCCTCGGCGACCACCAGGACAGCGTGGTGGCCCGCGACGCCCTGCGCACCCTGGCCGTCCAGGCGCACGCGGCGGGGGAGCCGGCGTTCACCTGGGGGCTGCTGTACGGGCGGGAGGAGGCGGCGGCCGCGGCCCGGGAGCGGGAGCTGCCGCAGGTGTGGGAGTGGGCGTCGCGGCCGCGAGTGCGGGCGGCGCTGGGAGGCTGAGCACCGGGGTACGCTGGATGGTCACCCTTGCCGGCTCTCGAAAGTTCGCGATGTCTGTCGATTCGGTCTTCCCACAGCTCGAAGCTCTGCTCCCGCATGTGCAGAAGCCCATCCAGTACGTCGGCGGTGAGCTGAACTCCACCGTCAAGCCGTGGGACGAATGCGACGTCCGCTGGGCGCTGATGTACCCGGACGCGTACGAGGTCGGACTCCCCAACCAGGGCGTCATGATCCTGTACGAGGTGCTCAACGAGCGCCAGGGCGTCCTCGCCGAGCGCACGTACAGCGTGTGGCCGGACCTCGAAGAGCTGATGCGTGAGCACAAGGTCCCGCAGTTCACCGTGGACAGCCACCGCCCGGTCAAGGCGTTCGACGTCTTCGGGCTGAGCTTCTCCACCGAGCTGGGCTACACCAACATGCTCACGGCCCTGGATCTCGCGGGCATCCCGCTGGACGCCAAGGACCGCACCGTCGACGACCCGATCGTGCTGGCCGGCGGCCACGCCGCGTTCAACCCCGAGCCGATCGCGGAGTTCATCGACTGCGCGGTCATCGGCGACGGCGAGCAGGCCGTCCTGGAGATCACCGAGATCGTCCGCGCCTGGAAGGCCGAGGGCCGCCCCGGCGGCCGCGAAGAGGTGCTGTTCCGCCTCGCCAGGACCGGTGGCGTCTACGTACCGCGGTTCTACGACGTCGAGTACCTCCCGGACGGCCGCATCGGCCGCGTCGTGCCGAACAAGTCGGGCGTGCCGTGGCGCGTGTCCAAGCACACCGTGATGGACCTCGACGAGTGGCCGTACCCGAAGCAGCCTCTCGTGCCCCTCGCCGAGACCGTCCACGAGCGGATGTCCGTCGAGATCTTCCGCGGCTGCACCCGCGGCTGCCGTTTCTGCCAGGCCGGCATGATCACGCGTCCCGTGCGGGAGCGAAGCATCACCGGCATCGGCGAAATGGTCGAGAAGGGTCTCAAGGCGACCGGCTTCGAAGAGGTCGGTCTGCTCTCGCTCTCCTCCGCGGACCACACCGAGATCGGCGAGATCGCCAAGGGCCTCGCCGACCGGTACACCGAGGACAAGATCGGCCTCTCGCTGCCCTCCACCCGCGTCGACGCGTTCAATGTGGACCTGGCCAACGAGCTGACCCGCAACGGCCGCCGCTCCGGTCTCACCTTCGCCCCCGAGGGCGGCTCCGAGCGCATGCGCAAGGTCATCAACAAGATGGTCTCGGAGGAGGACCTCATCCGGACCGTCGCCACCGCGTACGGCAACGGCTGGCGCCAGGTGAAGCTGTACTTCATGTGCGGTCTGCCCACCGAGACCGACGAGGACGTCCTGCAGATCGGCGACATGGCGGTCAACGTCATCGCCAAGGGCCGCGAGGTCTCCGGCCAGAACGACATCCGCTGCACCGTCTCCATCGGCGGCTTCGTGCCCAAGCCGCACACGCCCTTCCAGTGGGCCCCGCAGCTCGGCGCCGAGGAGACCGACGCCCGGCTGGCCAAGCTCCGTGACAAGATCCGCGGCGACAAGAAGTACGGCCGCTCCATCGGCTTCCGCTACCACGACGGCAAGCCCGGCATCGTCGAGGGCCTGCTCTCGCGCGGCGACCGCCGTATCGGCTCCGTCATCCGCGCGGTCTACGAGTCCGGCGGCCGCTTCGACGGCTGGCGCGAGCACTTCAGCTACGACCGCTGGATGACCGCCGCCGAGAAGACACTGCCCGGGTACGGCGTGGACGTCGACTGGTACACCACCCGTGAGCGGACCTACGAGGAGGTCCTGCCCTGGGACCACCTGGACTCCGGTCTCGACAAGGACTGGCTCTGGGAGGACTGGCAGGACTCGCTCGACGAGACCGAGGTCGAGGACTGCCGCTGGACCCCGTGCTTCGACTGCGGCGTCTGCCCGCAGATGGACACCAGCATCCAGATCGGACCGACCGGCAAGAAGCTTCTGCCGCTGTCGGTCGTGAAGTAGCCGCCCCGGGCTTGTCCGTCCGGGTGACAGCTCGGTGACGAAGGCCCGGTCCGGGAAACTCCGGACCGGGCCTTCGCGTCATGCACGGCATGGACTACGGCAAGCACCAGGCCCCCGCGCACTACGAAGCAGGCGAGGGCTGTCTGACCACCTTGATCAGAATTCCGGTGCGGATCGTGGTGCTGGTGATCGTCCTGCCCGTACGCATGGTCTGGGACGCCCTGGTGGCAGGCGCCCGCGCCGCCGACCGCATCCTGCTGCGTCCCCTGGGCCGGGCCCTGTCCTGGCTGTTCACGACGCTGGTGGTGACCCCCGCGGTCTGGCTGTACGAGGCGGTGCTCACCCCGCTCGGCCATGCGCTGCTGTGGCTGGCCGCGGCGGTCTTCGTCTGGCCGTGGGTCGCGCTCTGGCGATATGTGCTGGTGCCGGCGGTGCGGTACGGGCTCGTGGTGCCGGTGGTGTGGCTGTACGAGGCGGTGCTCACCCCGATCGGGCACGGGCTGCGCCGGGTGTACCGCGAACTGCTCGCCCCTGCCGGGCGGGGGATCGCCGCCGCGGTCGGCCGGGTGCTCACCGCCCTGTTCGTCTGGCCGGTGGCCGGCCTGTGGCGGTACGTCCTGGTGCCCCTCGCGCTCGCCGCCGCCTGGCTGGCGGAGCACCTGGTCGTACGGCCGCTGGCCTGGGCGTACCGGGAGCTGCTCACCCCGCTCGGCCACGGCATCACCTGGCTGCTCGAACTGCTGGCGCGCGGGATCGCGGCTGTCGGGAGCGGACTGTGGGTGGCGGCGGTGTGGCTGGTACTGACACTGCTCGTCGCACCGCTCGGCCTGCTCTACCGGCGGGTCCTCGTCCCGGTCGGCCGGGAGATCGCCGCCGCCTTCGGTGTCGCCTGGCGCATCGCGGGGTACATCTCGCGGGCTGTGGGCCGGGCCATCGCCTGGCTGGCGTGGCATCTGGTCGGGGCGCCGGTGACCTGGGTCTACCGCACGGTGTGCACACCGGTGGGACATTTCGTACGGAACGCGATCTGGGCCCCCGCCAAGCGGGCCGCCGTCGAGACGGGACGCGCGGCCCGGGCGGCGCTGCGCACGGCACGCGAGACCGTGGTCCAGGCACGCCGCGACGCATGGCGGGCACTGGTCGGCGGGCCGAGGGTGCCCGAGCCCCGGGAACCGGGGAGCCCCCTTGCGCGTAGGCTGGGTGCTACGCAACAAGCAACGACTGTGCCCAGCGCGGCGCCCGAACCAGAGATCTCCTCGCTCGGAGAGAAAAACGCCGAGCGGGGGTGAGCCGGACCGGACACCCCGGGCCACCCGCATTTCGAGGGCGGCGTGCCACCGCGTCCGCCCCGCACCGAGGAGAAGAACCACTGGGCAAGCGACAGCCCGAAGGCCCGCCGCCCGCACCCGCAGTGCAGCGCATCCGACTGCGCTACACCAAGCGCGGCCGCCTCCGGTTCACCAGCCACCGTGACTTCCAGCGCGCCTTCGAGCGGGCACTGCGCCGCTCCGAGGTGCCCATGGCCTACTCGGCGGGCTTCACCCCGCACCCGAAGGTGTCGTACGCCAATGCAGCCCCCACCGGCACGGGCAGTGAGGCCGAGTTCCTGGAGATCGCCCTCACCGAGGCCCGGGATCCGGCCGTCCTGCGCGAGCTGCTCAACGCCTCGCTGCCGGACGGTCTCGACATCACCGACGCCGTGGAGGCCCGCATCTCGGGTCTCGCCGACCGGCTGACCGCCTCCATCTGGGAGCTGCGTCTCGACGGCGTCTCCACCGAGGAGGCCGCAAAGGCCGTGGCCGCTTTCAACGGGGCTGAGACCGTCGAGGTCCAGCGCCGGGCGAAGAACGGCATGCGGACCTTCGACGCCCGCGCCGCCGTGGTCGAGCTGCAGGTCCTTGATCCACAGCCTGATAGGCCCGAGGACAAGCCCTGTGCGATACTGCGGCTGGTTGTTCGGCACGTGACACCTGCCGTGCGACCTGACGACGTCCTGTCCGGTCTCCGCGTTGTGGCCGACCTGGCGCCGCCGGTCCCCGCAGCGGTGACCAGGCTGGCGCAGGGGCTCTTCGACGAGGAGTCCGGCACGGTGACCGACCCGCTCGCGCCCGACCGCGAGGCAGCCCCGGCCGCTACACCCACGGCCGCCGGGACCGCCGTCGCGACGGCGCCGGAAGGTGCAGGTTCCGCGTAAGGCGGTCGTTGCAGCGCAGTCCTCCGACTCGGGAGCCACCTGGGTCGGGCCGCGCGATGACCCATAAGACTTTCGCCAGGCCGTACGCACACTGCGTACGGAACCGGCGAGCCAGACATTGAGCTCCCGTGCGGCGCCCGCGCCCCGGACGGCGGTCTCGCGTACATCACGCGGACCGTGCCGGACCGGAACCAGACGCGGCGCCCGGGAGCCTGACGGGAGAACCGCCCGCATGCCTCAGTCCAACGAACCCGGCACGACCGGGAACGCCGAAGAGAACAACGCACCCGGAGACAAGCTGCCGCCGCGCCGCAGGCGCCGCGCAGCGTCCCGCCCGGCCGGCCCGCCGGTGGCGGACGCTCAGGGCGCCGCAGCTCCGGCCATACCGGCCGTTGACGCCGCAGTGTCCGACAACATCAGCACGACCGACGCCGAGAGCGCTCCGGCGGCAGAAGCCGCGCCGCCCGCGCGTGCCCGTCGTCGTGCCGTGCGCAAGGCGACCGCTCCGGCCGGTGCGCCGCAGGCCGTCGAGGCCGCCGAGGTCGTGGAGCCCGCCGCAAGCGCCGAGGCCACCGAGCCCGTAGCCGAGGCCGAGGTCGTGGAGGCGCCGCCTGCGCGTACGCGTCGTCGTGCGGTCCGCAAGGCGACCGCTCCGGCTGGTGCGCCGCAGGCCGCAGAGGCCCCGGCCGAGGTCGCTGAGGCCACGGTCGAGCCCGTGGTCGAGGCCGAGGCCGAGGTCGTGGAGGCGCCGCCTGCGCGTACGCGTCGTCGTGCGGTCCGCAAGGCGACCGCTCCGGCTGGTGCGCCGCAGGCCGCCGAGGCCGTCGAGATCGTCGAGGAAGCAACGCCCGTGGCGAGTGCCGAGCCCGAGCCGGCCGCCGCCGCGGTCGCCGAGCCCGAGCCCGTCGCGCCGCGCGGCCGCACCCGGCGCAGGGCATCGGCTCCGGCCGGTGCACCGCAGCCCACCGAGGCCCTGGCCGCGCCCGCCACGTCCACAGAAGCAGAAGAAGCCGTCACCGAGACCGCCGAGGCCGTCGAGGCCCCGCGCGGACGTC
The DNA here is from genome assembly GCF_043200155.1 of Streptomyces sp. NPDC048473. Classification (NCBI taxonomy): domain Bacteria; kingdom Bacillati; phylum Actinomycetota; class Actinomycetes; order Kitasatosporales; family Streptomycetaceae; genus Streptomyces; species Streptomyces sp. NPDC048473. The sequence continues at coordinate 15,189 of NZ_JBICXE010000037.1, read as the reverse complement.
GTCGTGCCGTGCGCAAGGCGACCGCTCCGGCTGGTGCGCCGCAGGTCATCGAGGCCACCGAAGAAGCCGGCGAGAGCCTGCCCGAGGCCGCTGTCGAGGAGCTGGCCGCCGAGCCCGCCGAGGTCGAGGACGCCGCACCGCGCGGCCGTCAGCGCCGCCGGGCCACCGCCGCCGCGGGCCGGCCCGAGTTCACCGGCAAGGTCGAGGAGCCCGTACGCAAGAGCCGTGGCACGACGCGCCCCGCCGTGGCCGTGTTCCAGGCGCCGGTCTTCGCCGAGCCGATGTTCCAGACCCCGGAGACCGCGGCCGCCGCCGCTGCCGCTTCGCGTCACGAAGAGGTCGAGGAAGAGACCGAGACGGTCGAGGAGCCGACCGCCACCACGGAGGCCCCGGCCGCCGAGGTTGCGCCGCAGGCCGGTTCGCGCCGCCGTCGCCGCCGTCGCGGTGAGGCTGCCGAGCCCGAGCCGGCCGCAGCTGCCGCGGTGGAGGAGGACGTCGAGGAGGAGCCCGAGCCGGAGAGCGAGGGCGAAGCCGAGCACGAGGGCGAGGAGACGGACGAGTACGGGGACCGGCCCTCGCGCCGTCGCCGTCGCGGAGGCCGTCGCCGTCGTCGTGGCGAGATCAACGAGGGTGACGAGGCCGCGGAGCAGTTCGGCGACGAGGCCGCCGCCGAGCACGCCGAGGAGGACCAGGAGCGCGCTCAGGAGTCCGAAGAGGCCGAGGAGGACGAGGACCACGACGCGTCCGCCGCCGGGTCCAGCAGCAGCCGTCGTCGCCGTCGCCGCCGCCGTCGCAGCGGTGACGTCCCGTCCGACGCCGACAACGGCACGGACGACCCGGAGCGTACGGTCGTCAAGGTCCGCGAGCCCCGCAAGAAGGAAGAGCGGGAGCCCGGTACCGGCTTCGACGAGGTCCAGTCCATCAAGGGCTCGACCCGTATGGAGGCGAAGAAGCAGCGCCGCCGCGAGGGCCGTGAGCAGGGCCGCCGCCGCGTCCCGATCATCACCGAGGCCGAGTTCCTGGCGCGCCGCGAGGCCGTCGAGCGGGTCATGGTCGTCCGCCAGAACGGCGAGCGCACCCAGATCGGCGTCCTTGAGGACAATGTGCTCGTCGAGCACTACGTCAACAAGGAGCAGGCATCCAGCTACGTCGGCAACGTCTACCTGGGCAAGGTGCAGAACGTACTGCCGTCCATGGAGGCAGCCTTCGTCGACATTGGCAAGGGCCGCAACGCCGTCCTGTACGCCGGTGAGGTGAACTTCGAGGCGCTCGGCATGGCCCACGGGCCGCGCCGTATCGAGACCGCGCTCAAGTCCGGCCAGTCCGTCCTCGTCCAGGTGACCAAGGACCCGATCGGCCACAAGGGCGCCCGCCTCACCAGCCAGGTCTCGCTGCCCGGCCGCTACCTGGTCTATGTGCCCGAGGGCTCGATGACCGGCATCAGCCGCAAGCTGCCCGACACCGAGCGGTCCCGGCTGAAGACCATCCTCAAGAAGATCGTCCCCGAGGACGCGGGCGTCATCGTCCGTACCGCCGCGGAGGGCGCGAGCGAGGACGAGCTGCGCCGCGATGTCGAGCGGCTGCAGCAGCAGTGGGAGGACATCCAGAAGAAGTCGAAGAGCAGCGGCAGTTCCAACGCGCCGACGCTGCTCTACGGCGAGCCGGACATGACCGTCCGGGTCGTCCGCGACATCTTCAACGAGGACTTCTCCAAGGTCATCGTCAGCGGCGACGACGCGTGGGAGACCATCCACGGTTATGTCTCGCAGGTGGCGCCGGACCTGACGGACCGCCTGTCGCGGTGGACCTCCGAGGTCGACATCTTCGCGACGTACCGGATCGACGAGCAGCTCATGAAGGCGCTGGACCGGAAGGTCTATCTGCCGAGTGGCGGCTCGCTGGTGATCGACAAGACCGAGGCGATGGTCGTCGTCGACGTCAACACCGGCAAGTTCACCGGCCAGGGCGGCAACCTCGAAGAGACCGTCACCAAGAACAACCTGGAGGCGGCCGAGGAGATCGTGCGCCAGCTGCGGCTGCGCGACCTCGGTGGCATCGTCGTCGTCGACTTCATCGACATGGTGCTGGAGTCCAACCGGGACCTGGTGCTGCGGCGTCTGCTGGAGTGCCTGGGACGCGACCGCACGAAGCACCAGGTCGCCGAGGTCACCTCGCTGGGCCTGGTCCAGATGACCCGTAAGCGGGTGGGCCAGGGCCTGCTGGAGTCCTTCTCCGAGACCTGTGTCCACTGCAACGGGCGCGGCGTGATCGTGCACATGGAGCAGCCGACTTCGGTCGGTGGCGGCGGCAACGGCAAGCGTTCCAAGAAGCGCGGCCGGGGCGGCGCGGACCACGAGCACGTGGCGGAGACCGAGATCGAGACCGAGACCGAGGCCGAGGTGGCTGCCGAGGTGGCGGCCCCGGTGGCGCTGCCCGAGCCGGAGTTCGTCCCGGACGAGGAGCTGTACAGCAGCCCGGCCGAGGCCGAGGCAGCCGCCTCGCGCGGCCGCGGCCGGCGCCGCGCGACCCGTAAGGCAACGGCCCCGGCCGGTGCCCCGAGGGCCGCAGCAGCACCCGCCCCGGTCATCGAGCCGGAGCCGGTCGTGGTCCCGGAGCCCGAGCCGGTCGTGGAGCCCGAGCCGGTCGCCGAGACCCCGGTGGTCGCCGAGGCCCCTCAGGGTCGTACGCGCCGTCGGGCGACCCGCAAGGCGACCGCCCCGGCGGGCTCGCCGGCCCCGGCCGAGCAGGCCGAGCCGGTCGAGGAATTGGTGTCGGTGGCGACTCCGGTCGTCGCTGAGGCCCCGGTCATCGAGGCCCCGCAGCCCGAGGCGGCACCCGAAGAGGTGGCTCCCGAGGCCGCCCCGCCGCGTGCCCGTCGCCGGGTGACCCGCAAGGTCACCGCCCCCGCGGGCTCGCCCGCAGGTGCGGACGCGGCAGAGGTCGTCGTGGTGACCGGTTCCACCGAGCCGAAGCCCGAGGCCGAGCCGGCCGAAGCCGCGGAAGCCGCGGAAGCGGAGGCCCCGGCCAAGAAGACGGCGCGCAAGACGGCCAAGAAGGCCACCGCCAAGAAGGCAGCCACCAAGAAGACGGCTGCCAAGAAGACCGCCGCGAAGAAGACGACGGCCAAGAAGGCGACGGCGAAGAAGACGGTCGCCGCGGAGCAGTCGCCGCAGCCCTCCGTCTCGGCCGACACCGAGAGCTGACCATAGGTCGGAGAAGCAAGGAAGGAGGTGCGGGTTCCTCAGGGGGCCCGCACCTCCTTCATTTTGATTGTCAGCCTGGTCCGGATCCCTCAGCGAAACTGATTGAACGCGATGGCGTTGGTGAGCGAGGTGACGCCGTTCTGTATGCCATCGATCTTCACTGTCTGGCCCGAAACGTGTTTCACATACACACGCAGAATGAACGTGCGGGTGCCGCACGAGCTGTCGATGGGCACGTCAGGCAGTGCGAAGTACGCGACGTAGTGGTGTCCGTCGTCGCTGATCGTCTTGCGCGAGGACGTGCTGTTGGTGCGGCAGGTGTGGCCAGTCGTGTCGAGCTGGACGAACTCGAAACGCGTGTCCACGACCGCGTCCGTCCCTCGCGCGTACTGCTGCATTGCGTCGGCGCAGGAAGCGGTGCCCTTGTAGCACGTAGTGAATTCCACGTTCGCCTGCGCTGCCACAGCACTCGCGGAAGGGGCTGCCTGCCACTTGCGGAGCGGTGTTCCGTCGTTGTAGAAGATCCAGGCGTCAGGGTTGGCCGGGCCGGAGCCGACGTATGTGCAGTTCCCTGCGTCGTCGGCGCTTTCGCAGGCAGAGTTTTGCCACCACTCGGCGCCGGTCTGATCGCTGTCGCTGACCTCCAGCCATGTACTTTCCGCAACTGCGGTCAGATGGTAGTCGCCGGTCAAGGAAGAATAGGCTGAACCGTAGAGCCTGCACGTGTAGACATCTGTTGCCGGTGCGGTGAGAAGAAGGTCGGCGTAGATGGGCAGATGCCCTGGTACCGCGTATGTGTCGGTGTCATAGCCCTCGTGATTACGGGCGGACGCCGCGACTACTGACGCGGCTGCACCTTTTGAGTCCACGCACTTGATGCGGTTGGTCAGACCGACTATGCCGGTCGTGGAACTGGTCGCCTCCAGGCGGCCTCGCAAGTGACGCTTTTCTCCAGAGCTCAACGCAAGAGTCCGCTTGACCAGTTCGACGGTAACGCCGGGTTGTATTTCTGCGTCACTTGACAAGGTGGTGCGAGTTACTTCTCCACTATCGGCCAGAGCCTCGGACGGCCCGAACGATACCAGTGCCAAAGTGAGAGCTGTGACGATCGATTTCTTCGCTATTCCGAACATAGAAATGTGCTGACCTCGGGGTTCGTAACGATCTGCTGGTTCCTGGCCGGCGTACTTGGTCGTGTGCTGCCGGCTACCGGAGGCCAGTCGGGGCAGAGATGATCCCGAGCGCCCACGCGGCAGGATGCTCGGGACCATGGAGGCTGTGCTGTGCTACGACGTCGACAAGGAGGATCACGTCATGGGGGCGTGATCCTGCTACGCAGCTGCGCGAGCGCTCACATGTTCCACGGCCTTCCGTTCCCCATGCATACGTAGTCGTCGTTACCGGCGCCGAGCAACGGGACCCCTATGTCGCTGCTGAAGCCCCCGGACACCAGAGTGCGCTCCGGGTTCCATGACAGGCCGTCATTGGTCTCCCAGACCAGTGCGTCGACAGGCAGGTTGCTGACGTAGGACTTGATCGTGCCGAAATTGAAATTCCCCATCCGGAAACATGAATTTAGCTGGCACTTACGACCTTGTTGCCGCCGAAGCTGGTTCCGTCGTAAATGCAGAGGTAGCCGGACGAGCACCCGCCGACCGCTGCGGCAGGCGAGGCTGTCGCCATCATGCCGCCCGCCGTGATGGCGATCCCCGAAATGGCGGTTGCGAGCTTCATTTTCCAGTTCTTCATGTGTTTCCCCACCCTTTGGCTCTTATCCGAATACCTTTCGAACGAGGTGATTCAACGTAGTCGGACGGTTACGGAGTCACAAGATGTCCTCGATAGTTAATTTGAGCCATTTCAAGACCCATTGGCCGATTTTGTGGCGCATGCTTTCTCGGTCGTGGTGGCCGTCGCCAGGGCGTGGATCCCCGGCAGCGCCGTCACCTCCGAGCTGTGGAGCGAAGAAGGTCTGCTTGGTGGGAGCAAGTGGTGCCGGGGTGGAGGGAGGGGGTGCGCCTCGCGGCCGTCCGACATTGCCGCATTCCGTGCCGGGCGGCCGGGTTGCCCCCTGGAGGCGGCTCCGTAACCTCGGTCCTGAGGTCTCGTAGGCCCGGTCGGGCGACATGGAGAAGGGGGGCGAGCCCCCTGGGCGGGCCCGCACCGCTCTCCATGCGAGACGCGGGCGTGCAGCGTGTGGGCCGCGTCTCTTTGGCCGTAACCTCCACGAAACCCCCTGTGAAAATCCTGATAATGTGACGCGGCTGCCGTCGGATATGTCATTCCCGAGAATGCTGATCGACGCGTCGGCCCGCTTCAGGCAGGACAAACCAGCCGTTATGCCCTGGATGCACCAGTCCGGGGCGTAAGGGTGATTTGCGCGCAATATATTGGTACAGAATCGGCCATGTGCCGGGGCGGCGAAGCCTCATCCGACACTCGCATGCCCTTGGAGCCATCGCCGGTCACAGCTCTTGCGGTGTTCAAGGAGGACGTCCATGTCGAGCGACAACAGGGAAGCGATCCCTGCTGCCCGGCCGGTGATCGGCGAGGAAGAGATCGAGGCCGTGGTACGCGTACTGCGCAGCGGTCGTGTCGTGCAGGGCCCGGAGGTCGCGGCCTTCGAGGAAGGCTTCTCGGAGCTGGTCGACGGACGCCACTGCGTCGCGGTCAACTCGGGCACCTCGGCCCTCCATCTCCTGCTGCTTGCCCTGGGGATCGGCCCCGGTGACGAGGTCATCGTCCCGTCGTTCTCCTTCGCGGCCTCCGCCAACGCGGTCCGCCTGGCCGGTGCCGACGTGGTCTTCGCGGACATCGAGCCGGGCAGCTTCGGCCTGGACCCGGCCGCGGTCGAGGCCGCCATCACGCCCCGCACGGCCGCGATCATGCCTGTTCACCTGTACGGTCACCCGGCCGCGATGGACGCGCTGATGCCGATCGCGCAGAAGCACGGTCTCGCGGTCGTCGAGGATGCCTGTCAGGCGCACACCGCCGCACTGGGCGACACGCCGGTCGGTGCCTTCGGCTCCGGCGGCACCTTCAGCTTCTACCCCACCAAGAACATGCACGCCCTCGAAGGCGGCATGGTCACCACCGCCGACGCCGAGGTTGCGCGCACTCTCAGGCTGCTGCGCAATCAGGGCATGGAGCAGCGGTACGCCAATGAGATCGTCGGCGCCAACATGCGCATGACGGACGTGTCCGCCGCCGTCGGGCGCGTACAGCTCGGCAAGGTGCAAGGCTGGACCGAGCAGCGGCGTGCCAACGCCGCGTACCTCGACCGGCACATCACCGCGCCCAACGTCACCGTCCCGCCCGTCGCCGACGGTGCACGCCACGTTTACCACCAGTACACCATTCGGGTGCAGGGTGACCGTGACGCCGCCATGGCCAAGCTGACCGAGGCGGGCATCGGTAACGCCGTGTACTACCCGACTCCGATCCACCGGCTGAAGCCGTACTGGGAGCCCGACCAGAAGGCGGGCCGGATCTGGGATCTGCCGGAGACCGAGCGTGCCGCCGCCGAGGTCGTTTCGCTGCCCGTACATCCTTCGCTGACGCCGGAGGACCTGGACCGCATCGTCGGCGCCGTGAACTCGCTGGGAGACATGCAGTGACCGCAGGACTGAGAGCCGGCCTGATCGGCCTCGGCTCGATGGGCCGCCACCACGCCCGTGTGCTGGCCGGCCTGGAGGAAGTACAGCTGGTCGGCGTCGTCGACCCGATGGGGGACAAGAACGGCTGGGCGCAGGGCGCCCCCGTACTGTCCACGGTCGAGGAACTCATCTCCCTCGGTGTCGACTACGCGGTCGTGGCCTGCCCCACCGCGCTGCACGAGGAAGTCGGCCTTCAACTCGCCGAGGCCGGTGTCTGCGCGCTGATCGAGAAGCCGGTCGCCGACACCGTGGAAGGCGCCCGACGGCTGGTCGATGCCTTCGAGTCGCGCGGCCTGGTGGCGGGTGTCGGACACATCGAGCGCTGCAATCCGGCACTGCGGTCGATGCGCTCCCGCCTGCAGGCGGGGGAGCTGGGCGAGGTCTTCCAGGTGGTCACCCGTCGGCAGGGCCCGTTCCCGCACCGCATCGCCGATGTCGGCGTGGTCAAGGACCTTGCCACCCACGACATCGACCTGACCGGCTGGGTGACAGGGCAGACCTACACCTCGGTCGCTGCCCACACCGTGTCGAAGTCCGGTCGCCCGCACGAGGACATGGTCTCCGCCGTGGGCCGGCTCTCCGACGGAACCATGGTCAACCACCTGGTCAACTGGCTGAGCCCGTTGAAGGAGCGTTTCACCTCCGTCACCGGTGAGCGCGGCACTTTCATCGCCGACACCCTCACCGCCGACCTCACCTTCCACTCGAACGCCGCGGTGGCCACCGAGTGGGAGGCGCTCCAGGCCTTCCGCGGTGTTTCCGAGGGCGACATGATCCGGTACGCGATCCCGAAGCGCGAGCCGCTGCTTGTCGAGCACGAGCTCTTCAGGGACGCTGTACTGGGCAGGTCGGATGACATCTGCACATTGCGACAGGGGCTGCGGACCGTCGAGGTGGCGGCTGCGGTTCTTGAGTCGGCCGTGAGCGGCGCGACCGTCCGCCTGGACACCAACAGCGCAGCGAGCTGAATCCCCGGCAGCGGGCACACCGCTCATCTCCCCGGTCCGCTTCGCACTCCTGGGAGTGCGAAGCAGGCACCGGCTCGTTTGTCTTGCACCGGAGGAAGTACAGAATGAAATCCCCTGCCCGTCGACCGCGGCTTGCCGTGATCGTCGCCAACGGCATCACGGGCGACTCGCGGGTCCAGAAGACGGCTGTGGCCGCTGCGCGCGACGGCTGGGACGTCACGCTGATCGGCAGGAGCGACACCAAGCGTGTCCAGCGGTCGAGGTTGGGTCCGATCGAGGTGGTCCGCGTCCCCGTGGCCAAGGAGTACCTGCGGTCGGTGAAGGCGCGCAAGGCTCATCCGCTGCGTGGCGCCGTGACTCAGTTCCGTATCAATGACCAGGTGGCGCTGAGTCGCTACCGTGCGTCCTATCAGGCATGGGTGCGCCAGACGTCCGCCGAGACGACCTGGTCGGGCATGCCCCGGCGGGCGTCGCTCAAAGCTGTGCTGCGTGCGCGCCGTGCCGTCTACAAGCTGCGGGTGCGTGCCTTCAAGTGGGAGCAGCGCCGGACGCCCAAGGACTCGGATCCGGTCCGTGACTGGCGCCTGGACTGGCCGCAGTTGGTCGATCTGGATCTGGCGTTCGGTCCGGTGATCGAGGAACTCAAGCCGGATGTCATCCATGCCAACGACGCCACCATGATCGTGACGGCCGCGCGCAGCGCCGCACGGCTCCGGGCGAGCGGCCACCGGTGTGCCTGGCTCTACGACGCACACGAGTACATTCGCGGTGTCGAATGGCCCAACCCGCGGCAGGGCTACGCACTTCCCGCGGCCGAGGCCGAGTACATCGGCCGGGCCGACGCGGTCGTCACCGTGTCCCAGCAGCTGGCCGAGCTGCTCAGGAACGACCACAAGCTTTCCGAGCTTCCTCTGATCGTGGGCAACTCCCCGGTCCGCGAGGTGATCGGATCCGGATCGGCGCGGTCGTCCGTCCGCGAGGCGTGCGGTCTGAGTCCCGAGGTTCCGCTCATGGTGTATTCGGGGTGGCTGGGTCCCGAACGCGGTGTGGACGCCGTGATCGGCGGTCTCCCCGAACTGCCCGGTGTGCACCTGGCGCTTGTCTGCAGCCGGATGACGCCGCTTCTGGAGCAGCTGCTGGCAACTGCCGAGACGCTCGGTGTGCGCGACCGCATTCACCTGGTGCCTTATGTGGCGCAGCACGAGGTCGCCGATTACCTGTCCTCGGCGGATGTCGGTCTGACCCCGTTCAAGCGGGTCCCCAACTGCGAGGTCTCCCTGCCGACGAAGGTCTCCGAGTACCTTCAGGCGGGGCTCCCGCTGGTCACCAGCGATGTGCGTGTGATCAAGGCCTACGTGGAGGAGAAGGGGCTCGGTGAGGTCTTCACCTGGGACGACCCGACCACCTTCGCGGTTGCTGCGTCCCGTGCACTGAAGCGTCGTGGTGAGCTTGCCGCGAACATCACCGAGGACGTACTCAAGGAGCTCTCCTGGGAGCAGCAGAGCGCCGGACTGCTCGAGCTGTACCGCACCCTGTCGAAGAAGACGCCGCCGGTACCCGTCACTGAGGTGCCCTGGACTGTCCAGGAGACACCCGGGGTCACGCGGACCGGCGCGAGCAGTGGGGAACCCGGGGTGCCGGCCTGGACCGCGCTCGGCTCAACACCGATCAAGCTGGGTATCGGACCGGCCAACTACGCCGGTCAGGGTGCGGCTTTCGCCCAGGCGGTGTCGCAGGCGAATCCGGATGTGTCCGTCGAAGTCGTCATGAACCAGCGGGCCGACAGCTTCGGCTATCCCGCAGACGTCTATGTCGACGCCGCCCGGCTCGGCGAGCTCGATATTCAGATGCAGCAGGTGAAGCGGGTCGTCGGGCGCTACAGCCATCTGATCGTCGACGCCTTCATGCCCGTCTTCGGGCGGCTCAACGGCGACACGATCGCCGGAGACCTGGCCGCGCTGCGCAAGGCTCGTATCAAGGTGGCGCTCCTGTCGCACGGAAGCGACATCCGCAACCCCGCCAGGCATCTGGAGCGCCACGAGTACTCGCTGTTCCGGGACGCGCCCGACGGAATCGCCGAGAAGCTCCAGAGCAGGGCCGAGGTCAACCGGAGGACCGCCGACGAATGCGGTCTCCCGCTCTTCGTCACGACTCCCGATCTGCTGGACGACCTGCCGGCGGCCAAGTGGGCACCGCTCGTGGTGGATGTCGCCTCGTGGGCGGCCGAGGGCCCCGTGATGGAGCGCAAGCGGCCCATCGTGCTGCACGCCCCGTCCAAGCGCTGGACCAAGGGTACGGACCGGATCATGCCCGTACTCACCGAACTGCACGACAAGGGCGTGATCGACTTCAGGCTCGCCGAGGGCATTCCTTGGGCTGAGATGCAGGCACTGGTCAAGGAGAGCGACCTGGTCCTGGACCAGTTCACCACGGGCAGCTATGGCACGTTCGCCGTGGAAGCGATGGCTGCCGGCAAGCCGGTGATCGGCTATATCAGCGACGCGGTGAAGGCCACGACGAATGGCGAGCTGCCTCTCGTCAGCGCCACCCCGGACACCCTGCGCGAGGTACTCGGCTCCTTGATCGACGATCGCGATGGGACAGCGGCCATCGGCCGCGCTTCGGCGGACTTCGCACGTAATTACCACGATGGACGCTGGACCGCACAGGTACTGAACGGTTTCCTCAAATGACGCGTTCGGGGGAGAGGCTGTTGATGGAGATGCAGGAATCCGGCATCGACCGGCCCGGCAGGGGCCGGGTCGTCATGCTGGTCGACAACAAGGTCGAGGGCGATTCGCGTGTGCAGAAAGCCGCCGAGTCCATGGCCGCAGCCGGCTGGGACGTGACGCTGCTGGGCCTGGTGCGCTCCGGCAGGGGCCGCAGCTGGAAGCTGGGCGACGCCGAAGTGCGGCTGCTGCCGTTGAAGACGCCACTGGCGAAGCGGCATGCCGAGCGGCACCGCTCGCTGCTGCGTCGTCCCCTGGCGTACCCACCCGGCCCCCTCGGCGCGTACCGCCGGCAGTGGGCCAAGGCGTGGCGCGCCGATGTCGCGACTCGCCGGGCCGCGCTCAAGGTGGCACCGCAGGCGGTCGGCACGCCCGGATTCCGGAAGACGGAGCAGGCTCGCCTTGTGGTGGCCGGGCCGGCATCGAAGGTGATGCAGCGCTGGATCGAATTCCGATCCCGGCAGTCCACCGAGGCGCAGAAGGCCGGCCGGCGCCTGCAGGGTCCGCTGGACCGGGCGTTCACCGCGGCCTGGAAGGCCGCCAAGGGGAAGCGCGCCTGGCGCAGGCTCGAACCCGCGTTGTGGGACTACGAGCTGACGTACGGCAAGGAGATCGACGCCCTCAAGCCGGATCTGATCCATGCCAACGACTTCCGGATGCTCGGCGTCGGTGCCCGCGCCGCCGTCCGCGCCAGGGCTGCGGGCCGTCAGGTCAAGCTGGTCTGGGACGCACACGAGTTCCTGCCCGGAGTCCGCCCGTGGGAGGACAACGCGCACTGGATCCCGGGCAATACGGCACACGAGAGCGAGTTCGCCCCGTACGCCGACGCGGTGGTGACCGTCTCCGAGGGCCTCGCCGATCTGCTCCGTGAGCGTCACTCCCTGACCGAGCAGCCCACGGTCGTGCTCAATGCCCCCGACCGGCCGGTCGAGCCGCTCGACGAGGACGCCGAACCAGTGCCCGATCTGCGGGAACAGTGCGGCATCGGTCCGGACGTTCCGCTGGTGGTCTACAGCGGCTCGCCCGGACCGCAGCGCGGCCTCGGAGACATGGTGGAGGCGCTGCCGCGTCTGGAAGGCGTGCACATGGCATTCGTCGTCCCCAATCCGGCCGCCGCCTACATAAAGGGCCTCCTGGCCCGAGCGGAGGAGCTGGGGGTCGGGGACCGGCTGCACGCGGTGCCGTACGTACCGCACTGGCAGGTTGTCGCGTTCCTGTCCGCTGCGGATGTCGGCTGCATCCCGATCCATCACTGGCCGAACCACGAGATCGCTCTGATCACCAAGTTCTTCGAGTACTCGCACGCTCGGCTGCCGTTGGTCGTCAGCGATGTGAAGACCATGTCCGAGATGACCCGTTCGACCGGCCAGGGTGAGGTGTGCACTGCTGAGGACGTTTCCGATCTGGTCCGCGCGATCAAGCAGGTGCTGGCCGATCCGGATCGCTACCGTGCCGCCTACGAAAAGCCCGGGCTGCTGGACACCTGGACCTGGGAAGCACAGGCAGAGGTTCTCGACGGTCTCTATACCCACCTGCTCTCCGACCCAAAGAAGGCGGAAAACAGACAATGACGACGGCTCCTGACGTCAGTGTGGTTGTTGCCGTTTACAACACGATGCCCTACCTGACGGAGTGCCTGAACTCTCTCGTCGGGCAGTCCATCGGGCTGGACCGGCTGGAGGTCGTCGCGGTCGACGACGGTTCGACGGACGACAGCGGCGCCGAACTCGACCGCTTCGCCGAGCGTTACCCGGGCACGGTCAAGGTCCTGCACCAGCCCAACTCCGGTGGCCCGGCGATGCCGAGCAACCGGGCGCTGGAGCTCGCCACCGGCAGGTACGTCTACTTCATCGGCTCCGACGACTACCTCGGCGAGGAGGCGCTGGAGCGGATGGTGACCTGCGCCGACACCCATGGCTCCGATGTCGTCATAGGCAAGATGGTCGGCACCAACGGGCGGTATGTGCGTCAGTCGCTCTACAAGGCCAACGACTCCGACGTCAGCCTCTACGGATCCGAGCTGCCGTTCGCGCTGGCCAACACCAAGCTCTTCCGCCGCGACCTCGTGGAGCAGTACAAACTGCGCTTCCCCGAGGACGTGCCGGTCGGCAGCGACCAGCCCTTCACGATCGAGGCGTGCGTCCGGGCCCGCAAAATATCCGTGGTCGCCGACTACACCTGCTACTACGCGGTGAAGCGCGGGGACGCCAGCAACATCACCTACCGTGCCGATCATCTGGCACGGCTGCGCTGCACCGCCACGATCATGGACCATGCGGCGGGTCTGATCGCGGCCGGGCCGAAGCGGGACGCCGTCTTCAAGCGCCACTTCACCTGGGAGCTCTCCAAGCTCATCCAGGACGACTTCGTCGGGCTCGACGACGAGACGAAGCGGGAGATCTGCGCCGGCATCACCCGGCTCGCGGACTCCTATCTGACGGACCCGCTGAGCGACTCACTCCCGGTCAAGCTGCGGGCGAGGCTCCGGCTCGCGCAGCGCGGCGCCGTCGACGAACTCTGCCGTGCTATCAGCGAAGAGGCCGACCACGGTGCGCCCCCCTTCCATCTGGAGGACGGCCGGGCCTTCGCCCGCTACCCCGGCTTCCGTGACGCGGGGCTGGAACTCCCCGACCGCTGCTTCGAACTGGTCGGGGAGATCGTCCCCGGACGGCTCGCCAACAAGACCCAGCTGATCGAGTCGGAGTGGGTGCAGACCGGCGAGGAGCTGGCGCTGGCGCTGACGGTACGGATAGGTGTCGTCGGCGACACCGGCTCCGCGGTCGTTCGTCTCGTCGAGGGCGCCATGCCCAAGAGCGCCGACAAGGCGCGCGCCCGCCGCCTGCCGGAAGGGCACGATCTGCCCCCGGCGCAGGGGGAGTTCACCCGGGAGACGACGCCCGACGGAAACGCCACCCTGGTGCGGGCCCGGATCCCGCTCGCGCCCCGCAAGGTCAAGCACGGGGTGCGTGTCTTCGTGGACGTGGCCGGAGGGACGTACGAGATTCCGGTACGCGGCGACGAACAGCCCATGCCGCTGGCCCGCAGATGGCACCGCGAGGCGGACCCGTACCGTGCCGCGGCGCGTCTCAACACCAAGGGGCGCATGGTGATCAGCACCGGTCCGCTCCATCCCCCCAAGAAACCGCTGGGCTCGCGGCTGCGATCCCTGTTGACCGGCGCCAAGCGCTCCAAGAGGAAGTAACCATGAACATCTGTGTAGTCGCCCTGGGCAAGATCGGTCTGCCGCTCGCCGTGCAGTTCGCCGCCAAGGGCCACCGGGTGATCGGCGCCGACGTCAACGAGAAGGTCGTCGAGCTGGTCAACGCCGGTGTCGAGCCGTTCCCCGGTGAGCACGACCTCGACGTCAAGCTCAAGGAGACCGTCGAGGCGGGGCTGCTGACCGCGACGACGGACACCGCGTCCGCGGTCGCGCAGTCCGAGGCCGTCGTGGTCGTCGTACCCCTCTTCGTGGACGCCGAGGGCACGCCGGACTTCGGCTGGATGGACTCCGCGACCAAGGCGATCGCCGCCGGTCTCAAGCCGGGCACCCTCGTCAGCTACGAGACCACGCTGCCGGTCGGTACCACGCGTACCCGCTGGGCGCCGATGCTCGAAGAGGTCTCCGGCCTCAAGGCCGGCGAAGACTTCCACCTGGTGTTCTCCCCGGAGCGGGTGCTCACCGGCCGGGTCTTCGCGGACCTGCGCCGTTACCCGAAGCTGGTCGGCGGGATCGACGAGACGTCGGCCGCGCACGGTGTGTCGTTCTACGAGTCGGTCCTGGACTTCGACGACCGTACGGACCTGCCGCGCCCCAACGGCGTCTGGGACCTGGGCACTTCGGAGGCGTCCGAGCTGGCCAAGCTCGCCGAGACGACCTACCGCGATGTCAACATCGGTCTGGCGAACCAGTTCGCCCGCTTCGCCGACCAGCAGAACATCGATGTCCTCAAGGTCATCGAGGCCTGCAACTCCCAGCCGTACAGCCACATCCACCAGCCGGGCATCGCCGTCGGCGGCCACTGCATCCCGATCTACCCGCGGATGTACCTCTGGAACGACCCCTCGGCGACCGTGGTGCGTTCGGCGCGCGAGGCCAACGCGGCCATGCCCGAGTACGCGGTCGATCTGCTCGCCGCCGCCTACGGCGACCTGGACGGGGTGGGCGTGCTGGTGCTGGGCGCGGCCTACCGCGGCGGTGTGAAGGAGACAGCCTTCTCCGGCGTCTTCCCGACCGTCGAGGCGCTGAAGGCGCGCGGTGCGGTGCCGTTCGTCTCGGACCCGATGTACACGGCCGAGGAGCTGACCGCGCACGGTCTCGTCCCGCACGAGGGCCAGACCGTCACCGCCGCGATCCTCCAGGCCGACCACGCCGAGTACCGCGAGCTGGCCGCCGCCGATCTCCCGGACGTCCGCGTCCTGGTCGACGGCCGCCGCACTACGGACCCGGCCCGCTGGGAGGGTGTCCGCCGCGTCGTCATCGGCGGCTGATCACCGTACGCATCCGCTGTCCGCAGCGCGAAGGGGCCCTGCCGGCACTCGGCGAATTCGAGGGGTCGTTGCAACACGTGGTCGGTTGATCAGGCCGCGAGCAGTTTAGACAGGCGCTCGGCTGGGGTTTCCCAGCCGAGCGTTT